>CAYFOB010000226.1:0-4318 GCA_964344525.1 uncultured Thiomargarita sp. | reverse complement strand
ACAGCCCAATTGCAGAAAACATCCTTAAAACAGCTTTATACCCACTATTTACAAGCTTTTTTGGGTCAGGATAACCAAATAGAAATGGGTGGCGCAATAAAAGCCAAATTAGACTGGAAAAAAGACAACATCTATGGAGTTGCTCAATTGTACAATATCAATTTGGAGGATCAGCAAAAACGTTTTGGCTTAAACAATTTTCGCGGTAAAATTCAATGGCATAATAAGGCCACCCATTTGCCAACTCATTTACAATGGTCAAATGCCTACTTTGCGTCAACCATTCGGCTAGGGGAAAGTGAATTACGTGCCAATTTAAGTGGCAATAACATCAAATTGTTAGCCCCTTGGTACCAACCCATTCTTGATGGAGCAATACGTATTGAACAATTTCACTTAAGAAATATAGGCAAAGACAATATGTTTGGGTTACTGCGTGGTGGTAAAATATATCCTATTTCTATGCCCATCCTGAGTGCCGCTTTAGATATCCTGCTTTTAAAAGGAAAAGTTTCTGGGGAAATTCCATTAATTCGCTATCGCAATGATCACTTAGAAATTAGAAAATTGCAAATGCATATTTTTGACGGTGACATACTGCTACACTCATTAACTTTGAAGAATTTTGCAGAAAACCCAGATTTGAGAGCTAATGTAAAAGTGAACAGACTCAACCTTAAAACCCTAACCGATGTGACTAAATTTGGTAACATTCAAGGCCAATTGTCGGGCTATGTACGCAACCTACACTTAATCAACTGGCGACCAGTCTCATTCGATACCTACTTTGGCACCCCAAAAAATGATACACTGCCACATATCATCAGCCAAAAAGCCATTGGTCAACTTTCTGATTTAGGAGGCGGTGCGGTAACAGAAGCCCTCAAGCGTGGTATAATGGGTTTTTTTGAAAATTTTTATTATCAGCATATAGGCTTGGGCTGTCGTTTTCAAAATGGTGTCTGTCAAATGAGAGGAGCAAGTCCAGCGAAAAATGGTTATTATATTATAAAAGGTCGTGGACTACCACGCATAGACATCATTGGATACAATAAATCCGTTGATTTGAGTGAACTAATTACCCGCTTGAAAAGAATCACTAATGCGGGTCAATCACCCCCTAAGTAGGGGCTTGGATCGTGAGATTCAAGAGCAATTGGTTGATTAGAGGGCTTTTTCCATGAGGAAATTGCAGCAGTTGGGATGTGAGATACTATGAATTCCAATCCTGTCTCCAATAATTGACCAATTAAAGCTGGTTCTGTAGCTGCATAAGTCGCTTCATCTTCAGAATTTTAGAAGCCATAACGCCTTTTAGGCCATCTATCCATCAACTTTTTCAAGCTGATCCGCATTCTATCTAGTGATTTTGAAAGTTCCTTGAGTTCGCGCATACCAGAGGGCGCGATAACTTCACCAAGGTTTCCAGTACTCATTGAATCAGCAGCCTTGACCAAGTTTTTGATAGGATTAACGATTGAAATTCTGACAATGACAATACTGATAATCACTAACAGCGCTCCTACGAGGACCGCAAAAAGCTGTGCATAGAACATGAAAGCAATTTTTCGTTCCGCCTCAGCCTGCATTTTGAAGACAACTTTATTCATTTCTGTCAACAATTCTACATTGTTAGCAATGACATAAGCCTGCGCCTTTGAGTCTTGCCCTTGCGAATCAACAACCGCTTTTATGTTTTCCTTGAAAGATAACCACAATGTCATAACTGTTTTCAAGCCAGCCTTTATCTCCTTCTTTGTGGCAGCTGGTGTCATTCTGAATTGTGTCATTTCCAAATTAAGTGGCGCTAAGCCACCGTTTTGGAGCGCGAACAAAGTGGTTTCAAACACCTCCATTGTTTTGAAGAGTTGATTTTTCCACACATGAAGACTTGCCTGTTTATCTTTCTCATCAACATTTTGAGCAAGACTCGAAAAAATCAGTGTCTCCTTGGTCATCTTTTGAGTCAACATCCTTTGTCTCCCTGACATGTTCACAACAAGCCCATCATCCTTTTGTTGTTTGGTAACAATAACTGTTATCATAAATATGTTAACCAACAAAATAAAGAATATTCCAAAACTCAGAATTGAACGAGCCATGATTGTATTCATATGTCTTTTTTTCCTGAAAAAATAGAACTCTCTAAGTTCTTGAAAGTGGAAAAATTCCTGTCGTTAATGCTCCCGAGTCGCAAAAAAACGAATTTCAGCCCACCGTTCTTCCATCAACGATAAATTAACTTTTGTTGGGGCAATATAAGTCAAATTCTCGGCACCATCTAAAGCAAGGTTATTAAAAGCCTTGCGCTTAAATTCTTCTAGTTTTTTCTCATTGTCACAACTCACCCAACGGGCTGTAGCCACTTGCACCGGTTCAAAACGACATTCAACCCCATATTCATTCTTTAAGCGCCAACTCACTACATCAAATTGCAGTACGCCCACCGCGCCTAAAATTAAATCGTTATTACTTAATGGGCGGAATAACTGGGTTGCGCCTTCTTCACTGAGCTGTTGCAAACCTTTCAATAGGGCTTTCATCCGTAAAGGATCACGCAAACGGGCGCGGCGGAAAATTTCTGGGGCAAAATGGGGAATGCCTGTAAATTTTAAATCTTCACCTTCGGTAAAGGTGTCACCAATTTGAATGGTGCCATGATTATGCAATCCTATAATATCACCGGGTGCCCCTTCTTCTACATGCTCGCGCTCTCCTGCCATAAAAGTCAACGCAGTGGCGATTTGTACATCCCGATTTAAACGCACATGGCGTATTTTCATGCCCTTGTTATACTGCCCTGAACAAATACGTAAAAAAGCAATACGGTCACGATGAGCGGGGTCCATATTGGCTTGTATTTTAAAAACAAAGCCAGAAAACTTTGGCTCTGAAGGTGTAACCATACGAGTAGTGGTTAGACGCGGTTGGGGAGGTGGGGCATATTCGATAAAATTATCCAACAAGGCTTTAATCCCAAAATTGTTCAGGGCAGAACCAAAAAACACCGGGGTTAATTCACCGGCTAAAAATTTATCCAATTCAAAGGAATGGCTTGCCCCCTCTACCAACTCAATTTCATCAATTAACTCATCAAAAATCATTTGCCCTAAATCTGCGCTCAGTTGAGGGTCATCAAGCGTGGCATAAGTTTTTCCCTCGCTGGCTATCGCATTTTTGCCAGGCTCAAATAAAGTCACACTACTGTCTAAAAAATGATAAATGCCCTTAAAATGTTTGCCCATACCGATGGGCCAAGTGATTGGCGCACAATGAATTTTCAAAACGTCTTCAATTTCATCCAATAATTCAATGGGGTCTCGACCATCCCGATCTAATTTATTAATAAAAGTCAAAATGGGTGTATCACGCAAACGGCACACCTCCATTAATTTAATGGTGCGCTCCTCAACACCCTTTGCTGAGTCAATCACCATTAAAGCTGAATCGACGGCTGTGAGGGTGCGATAAGTATCCTCTGAAAAATCTTCATGCCCTGGCGTATCTAATAGATTGATAATGATGTCTTGGTAAGGAAATTGCATGACCGAGGAAGTGACTGAAATGCCACGTTGCTTTTCCAATTCCATCCAATCAGAGGTGGCATGACGCGCAGCTTTCCGCCCTTTAACGGTGCCAGCTAGCTGAATTGCGCCACCAAATAGCAATAATTTTTCGGTGACAGTGGTTTTACCCGCATCAGGGTGAGAGATAATGGCAAAAGTACGACGTTTTGCGGGATCAAAAGATAATGTGGACATATTTGATAACTAGTGATAACTGATAATTTTTCTGGACTTTAGATAATTTTTTTTGCTATCATTTGAACTTTTGGGTTTTAAATTTTTGCTGGGAGGCAAAACCATGAAAGAACGCAGAAAAAACCGCCGATGGAATTTGCTGCTATTTGTGCCCGTATTGGATATAAATAGCAATAATATTTTAGGTTATATTGCAGACATTAGTGACGAAGGGGTTTTGGTTTTCAGCCCAACCCCCATTGAACTGAATCAAACTTTTTCTTTGACAATCCGCTTACAAGATTTAAAAAACGCTTCTCTTGATGAGAATATAACCCAAGAAGAGATTCTGTTTCAGGCAAAAAGTCGTTGGGTTGATGTCGATGTCAAACCTTTTTTCAACAGAACCGGATTAACTTTTGTGGATATTTCACAGGAAGCGCGTAACGCTATTGATAATCTTATACGCAATGTCGCTGATAATCTCGCTTGGAACAAAGTTCCCTCATAAATAAATGGTTAATGAATTACCATTAATCATTAATAACTGATGTTACGCATCCTCGTTCCCAAACTCT
>CAYFOB010000225.1:0-6797 GCA_964344525.1 uncultured Thiomargarita sp. | reverse complement strand
CTATAACCATTTATAATGGAAGAAAAAAATGACAAAACGATATGCATTAACAGATTTTCAATGGGAAAAGATCAAAAATATATTGCCTGGGCGTATTGAGACAGTGGGTGTTACTGCTAAAGATAATAGACTTTTTGTCGATGCTGTGGTCTATCGCTATCGGACTGGTATTCCTTGGCGGGATTTACCAGAACGATTTGGAGATTTTCGAGTGGTTCATACTCGCTTTACACGCTGGGCAAAAAAAGGAAGATGGGAACAAATTTTTAAAATATTAAGTGCTGATGCTGATAACGAATACGCCATTTATGATTGCTACAATTGTACGTGCTCACCAGCATAGTGCAGGAGCCAAACAAAGTACTTCAGCCCTTGAAAATATTGGACGCAGCGTAGGGGGAAATAGCACGAAAATTCATGCTGTTGCCGATGCTTTGGGAAATCCCACTTCTTTTTTTTTAACACCAGGACAAGCTTCTGATTTAGAAGGGGCAGATGTTTTGCTACCTCAAGTCTTCGCACCAGCAGTTTTAGGCGATAAAGCCTATGATGCTGATGAAAGAATAATTATACCATTAGAAACTAAAAATATTCTTTTTCAGAGATTTTGAACAGGCTCTTAGAGAAGATACACCCAAAGCCTTTAACAGTTTAGGCAGCAGCATCAGGCTTTGAGTGTAAAGGAAGGCGCTATTAACGCTATTGATACTATTCATCTTTACCAAACTCAGGGAATAAGCTGCAACCACTGTGAGTTCAAATAAAGATCACCTATTGCAGTAGGTGTTATTACCTTTGTCAATTTAATAAATTATAGTAATAAAATATTAAAAAAACAATTTAATTTTTTTATCTGTTCTACAATCAAATTGATATGTATAATGGGGTTGACATTAATCACCAAAATCTCAAATATTGTCAATAGCTATTGACATTTAGTGGAGACCAACATGGAAAAGCTAACTATTAAGCAAGCGTCCGAGCGGTTTGGGTTGTCTGCCGCGCGGATTTATAAGTTATTAGGGGATGGTAAAATCATAGGCAAGCGTGCCGGCAAGCGTGGGCGGGGCGGGGGTAGCTGGGTGGATGCCGATAGTTTGAGCGAGCATATTGAGTGTAGGCATGAAAATCTTGGGCATGGTAAGGGCGGATTAAAAATACCTGATGAGGGCCATTATATATCTGCACATGAAGCTGCTAAAAAAACTGGCTACCATCCCAATTATATTCGTACATTGGCCAACCGAGGCAGCATTGGAGCAAAAAAATCTTCAAATGGTGATTGGAAATTGATAGATTACAGAGATTTATTACATTATAAAAATAATTATCGTAAAAATATACTTGTTACCTGTTGATATTTTTATAACAACCCTTATAATAGTGCTACGCTTTTTCTAAAGCGTATTTTTTTGAAAAATTAAATACGTATTACCTGTTGAAATTAACTAAATATAATGGTATCAGTGGTACGAGATACCGTTACTGTTCTTTAACACAACTGGAGAAACTGCTATGTCTACTGCACTAGCAACGCGCCCACGCGCCCAAATATCCGTCCGTACATACAATGATGTTGATTACGATCAATCGCTCGCTTGGACGTTGGAGTTTGGTTGTAAGAATTAGGGCGACAGGGTCCTGCTGTGTTAAATGTTTTTTTCATGTTCTATTTTCTCCATTGCTTTTACCAATTCAGGAAATTGATTTAACGTTTTTTCAATGTGTATGACATCAAAAATTTGGGTGAATTTTTCTAAATTATCACCGTAATGGGTGAGCTGCGAGATGTTGTATTCTTTACCCAACTCTTTGATATTAATGGAAAATTTTTCGATCTCTGCGATATCTAACACATCATGAATATCATTCCATATTAACCTGAAATTGTCCAATTTGTCCCTCAATTGATTCATTTCGGATGGGGTGAGATACGTCAAGCTGTCAAGCGTTACTGGGGCTATAACAGGCTTAGCCTCTTTAATTGTATACTTTAAATAGCGTGATAATCCACTAAAAAATGCTTGCATTGTGAGAGGTTTGGATAAATAGCCCTCAAAGCCCTGTGCCTTTAGTGATTGTTCGGTTAGGTTTGGAATGGCACTTAAAGCAATAATGGGTATGTCTTGGGTGCTTTGATTATTTTTTAATGCAGAGGTGGCTTCATAGCCATTCATGATAGGCATTTTTATATCCATTAAAATCAAGTTTGGTTTATATTGTTCTGCAAAAAGCAAGGCTATTTGTCCATTTTCAGCTTCTATCACTTCCAGATTAAGTTGCAGCAACCATTCCTTAATGAATTGGCGGTTGAGTTCAACATCATCTACAAGCAATATCCGGGCGGGTTCAAAGGAAAACTGATGAAAATCCTCAAAATATTCCTCTGTTTGTTCGGCAATACCAACATCCTGTAAAATGATTTCAAATACGCTTCCTTGTTGGCTGTGGACGCTAATTTGACCATTCATCATTTCAACCAATCGTTTGGTGATGGCAAGTCCCAATCCTGTGCCACCATATTTTCGGGTGCTTTGACCTTCCTGTTGTTGGAAGGCTTCAAAAATTTTCTTTTGCTGATTTTTGGGAATTCCAATACCCGTATCTTCCACGATGAGAATTAAATCTATTGTGCTATTATCTTTATCGCGTTTCTGGGCGGACAGTTTGATGTGCCCTTGTTCAGTAAATTTGATGGCATTACTGACCAAATTGAGCAGCACTTGCCTAACTCTTGTTTCATCCAATATCAGTGTTGATGGTAAGGTGTTATCGAGTTCTATAATGAAATTTAAGTTTTTTTCAGCTATTTTGAGGGCGAAAATCTGTTCTAATTCTTTAAAAATGAAAATCAGATTGGTCGGTGCAGACTGAATTTCAAGTTGTCCAGCCTCTATTTTTGACAGATCAAGTATATCATTAATCAAAGTCAGCAATGTTTTTCCAGCCGTTTGAATTGAGGATAAATAACTTTTATGTTTGATATCAGTCACTTGCGAGGACAACAATTCAGAAAATCCGATCAACGCATTCATTGGAGTGCGGATTTCGTGGCTGATATTTTGGCTTTATTTGCGGTCTCAGCCTGTTCTTTGGCGGCAAAAATTTTAAGGGTTGATATGCGCAAATCATCAGTCATTTTGTTGAAGGCGATTTCTAATTTTCCTATTTCATTCTCTGAATCAATGGCAATTTGATGAAAAAAATCTCCATTAGCCACCTTTTGCGTGCTGTCAATGAGTTTTTGGATGGGTATCAAAATGTGATTTTTTGACCACAGAATGAACAAAGAGAAAATTAACAAAACCAAAAATAGAAGCAACCAAGTGATTATCATATTCCTTTTTGCAGCCAATTCCATGTCTAACCTGAAAGTATTAGCCTGTTCACCAGCAATTTTTGAGATTGCCCAGCCAGTATTGATGGCTTTTGTCGCACTCTCAAACCAAGTGGTTGCATCTACTGGATACGCCATGCCTTTGAGGCTTGCGGCAAAAACCTTTTGTCTTAATTGTTCAAATGAGTGCAGAAATTCTTTTTCAAATGTCACAATTGCTTGTGATATTTCATTTGAGGTGGCTGTTTCTCCAAGCAGGACTTGCTCAATAGACTCTTCTACAATGAATCGATACCATTTTATTTTATTTAGGGTTTCAGTGGAAAAAGAGTCGCCGCGTGCAATTGTATTAGCCACCAGAGCGCGTTCCAGTCCAGCAAATTCACATAATCTAGCGATATTAGGACGGAGGATATTATTTAAATACTGTATTTGTTCTTTCTTGTTTTGTGGCACAAAGGCTAAATGACGCAGACTAAAACCTAGATTAATGTTAGCGGTGGTTATTTTGAGCCATTCATCTTTTGAAATGCTACCATTCGCAATTTTTGGGCGCGCACGCTTGACTTGCTCATATTTTTGGAGCCATTGATTGAGTTTTTCAGAAAATGCTTTGGTGCCCCATTTTTCTGTCAATTGTTTAATGTGTAAGACTTTTGTGTCTCCTTTTTTTCCCATTTCAATAAATTTTGAAAAGAGAGGGGAGGCGTCACCACTGCCGAGTATTGTGGCACCAATACCACGTTCAATGGCTTGCCATTCGGCAGCAGTATTCAGGTATCCAGCGATCTGATTTTTGATAGCATATTCTTCTGCGAATTTTTTTTCTTCAAATGCAGAATTAATGATTATGGCAACCAAAGTCGCCAATATGCATAGTAAAATACTTGAAATTAGAAATAGTTGGGATTTTAATGTTTTCATTTTTGACTTCCATATTATTTTTTTTTTGATAGGCTCTAAGAAAAAGGATAAATCAAAACGGGTTTTATCCCTTTAATAATCAGGTATTTTGGAGTCCAAAGCAGCGCTTTGGACTCCAAAATGCCGTAAAATTTGTGAAGGGGTACTTATCACAAGTTTCCTCGTTAGCTTTTAAGATTAATGGCTTAATGATTTTATCAATTCAGGAAATTGATTTAAGGTGTTTTCAATCTGTTCTATGTCAAAAATTTTGGTAAATTCGCACAAATTTTCTCCATATTGGGTGAGACATAATATATTGTATTTTTCACCGAACTCTTTGATGTTATTTGAAAATTCTTCTATTTCTTCCATATCTAAGCCATCATGAATTTTTTCCCATTTTGGTCTGAAGGTTTTTAATCTTTCCAACAATTCAGGGGGTATTTCAAAAGGGATTAAATTATCAATTTTGATAATGTCTTTTTTTACTGGTTTGTGCTTTAAATAGCGTGATAATTCCGTTAAAAGGGTTGCTATGTCAATAGGTTTGGACAAAAATCCATCAAAGTAATTTGTCTTTTGATCAGTTGGTATAGAAGCTGTTAAAGCAATCACTGGTATTTGTTGGGTAGTTGGATTCTTTTTTAATTTCAAAGCGGCTTCATAACCATCCATGATAGGCATTCTAATATCCATTAAAATCAAATCAGGCTGATATTTTTCTGCAAAAAATAAACCTTTTTGCCCATTTTCCGCTTCTATCACCTCCAAATTGAATTGAAACAATTTTTCCTTGATAAGATAGCGGTTGGATTCAATATCATCAACAACCAGCACGCGGGTTGGCTCAAATTCAATTTTTTCAAAAGTTTCAGTTTGAGCGGTTGCAGTGTCGGAAATTTCAACGTTTTCTAATGTGATTTCAAAAACACTTCCTTTGCCTTTTTCGCTGCGAACGCTAATTTGACCATTCATCATTTCGACTAATCGTTTGCTGATGGCGAGTCCCAATCCCGTGCCACCATATTTTCGGGTGCTTTGACCCTCCTGTTGTTGGAATGATTTAAAAATTGTCGTTTGCTGATCTTTAGGAATACCAATACCAGTATCTTCCACCGCAAGGGTTAAATCAATTGTGTTATTTCCTTTATCACGTTTATAAGCGGACAATTTGATATATCCTTGTTCAGTAAATTTGATGGCATTTCCAATCAGATTGAGCAGCACTTGCCTCACCCTTGTTTCGTCCAGCCGTAGGGCTGATGGTAGCTCTTTATCTATTTTTACAATAAAGGCGAGTTTTTTTTCGGCTATTTTAAGTGCGAAAATTTGTTTTAAGTCATTGAATATGAGCGTTGGGTTGATATATTCATATTGAATTTCAAAGCGCCCTGCTTCAATTTTGGCAAGATCAAGTATGTCGTTAATCAAAGTCAATAAACTTTTTCCAGCCGTTTTAATTGAATTTAGGTAATTTTTTTGCTTTTTATCCGTAATTTTTGAAGATAAGAGTTCTGAAAAACCAATCACCGCATTTAAGGGAGTACGGATTTCATGGCTCATGTTAGCCAAAAATTCGCTTTTGGCGCGATTAGCTATTTCTGCCGCTTCTTTAGCTTGTTGCATGGCGTAGGCTGTTTGTTTGTGTGCCTCCAATTCTTGTTGTAGCGCTGCTTCAGCCTGCTTTCGTTCGAGAATTTGCAAACGCAACTCATTTCTTTCTTGGCGCAATGCTTGCTCTAAATTGGTTGATTCTGTAACATCTGTCGTCGTCACCAACAAAACGGCGTTTATCTTGCCACAGGGTTCCACTTGCAAATTGAAGTAACAATCCTGTCCATCAACCTTTTGATGATAAATTTGAGGAATAATGAGTGGTTCCGTCCGTGTGTTTTTAATGAATTCTTGTAAAATCTCCTCATAGCCAATCAGCGCAGAAAAAAACTCCGTGAGGGGGGCATTTGATAAATCAGTAGTTGGATCGTTTATCCACTGGCATAATGCATTATTGTTTCCTATGATAATTAAATCTTTGTTCACCAGAGCATATCCTGTTTCGGGTGGATTGGATATTGTCATGAGAAATCTATCCCATTAAGTTAAGGGTATTTGGAGTCCAAACTTTGGCTGACGTTCTTCATGGAAGAAAGCAATATTTTTTTTGTTATAAATAAAATTTATACTTTAGTCTAATTTAAAGACTATTTTGGCTCATATTTTAGATAAAAACAAGACAATTGCTGATGTCAAAGTTAGGGCGTGCTTAGTACAAAAATTAAATGTACAGGGATTGTTAAGCCTTCTTCTTGCCCCTAAATAATTTGAACTGTGATTTATGTGATTGATATGATGAGGGGGTTAATGCGGATTTTTTCCTCAAATCAATCATAAGAATCACAGTTCAAAATGTTTAATGTGCAATCCAAGTTTTTTTGAAAAATTTCATCACATGAGTACTACCCACACAAATCAAAATGAATCCCGTTCTGCTATTTTGATAGTCCACTGTAGCGACAGAGAAGGTTTGTTAGCGTCTGTGACGGGGTTCATATAT
>CAYFOB010000224.1:0-6811 GCA_964344525.1 uncultured Thiomargarita sp. | reverse complement strand
CAAAGCCACAGGCATTCCCAAGCAGGAGCTTGGGAACGAGAGTGCGTAACATCAGGGGATAAGTCAAAACCGACAATTTCGCTGGGGTTTATCCCTTCTTAAATGTAATCCTTGTAGTTGAAATTTTCATAAATAAAAACCCCTTTAACTACAATCGTGATTGATTTAAACAACAATAAACCCAAGCCCCCGCAATTGTGCCGCAAGTGCTGATTTTTCAGCTGGCAATTCAATCTCAATACAATTAAATTCGCGTCGCACCGGATAATTTTTTCTTAAATGGTCAAAATAGCCGCTTGGATGTCGGAGCGCAGCATCATCACGGCGCACATCATAAGATGCCATAACAGCTGTGTGTATAGCGACGTTATTTTCAACTGTCTTGGAAAATGATAAACGTGTTAGGGGCGGTGGTGGGAGAGAGGTTTGTGCTTGCCAAGTGCGTGGATGTTGAAAATAATCACACACTGCAGTGTACAACATTTCTGTGCCTCGTACTTTGCCATCTAAACTGTACCCTGCAATATGTGGCGTACCCAAAGCGGTGCGTTGCAATAACAAGGGATTGATATTTGGCTCATTTTCCCAAACATCTAATATGATTGTCATTGTGGGGCAAGCATTCAGCGCTTCTAATAATGCCACTTCATCCACCACTGCACCGCGTGAGGCATTTATTAATATGACATTGTCTTGTAACTTGGCAAGAAAGTCGGTATTGACTAAATGATAAGTTGGATAAGCGCCACTTTTTTCCAGTGGGACATGTAACGTAATAATGTCTGCTGATAACACAGTCTCCAAATCGACATAGTTTGGGTTTTGCAACGGTGGATCATGAATAAGACAATTGACGCCTAATGCATTTAATTTATTCAATACCCTAGAACCAACATTGCCACAACCAATAATGCCTACCGTTTTATCACGCAATGCCCAACCTTGACGTTGCGCCATGATTAACAAAGCACTGACAACATATTCTGCCGCTGCGGTAGCATTACTGCCTGGCGCGCTGGCAAAACCAATGCCTTGTTGTTGTAGATAATCCAAATCAATATGATCTAACCCAATCGTTGCGGTACCAACAAAGCGCACCGCACTGCCTGCCAACAATTTCTCATTAACACGACTAACAGAACGCACTAATAATATTTCTGCCTCGCCCAAATCGGCGCGACTTAAATGTCGCCCAACAATGGTACGAACTTCACCTAAAGTTGCAAAGGCAGTTTGAACATAAGGGATATTTTCATCAGCTAGTATTTGCATATGTTGTCGATAAGTTTTGTCTGTAGCAAAGCGCTGCTTTGCACTCCAAAAAAAACGTTGAATTTTTTGGAGTGCAAAGCAGCGCTTTGCCGCTTGTGAATGAGGCTGCGTAACTCATGTTACGCACTCTCGTTCCAAGCTTTTAAAGTTTTTTTTATTAACTTAATGGCATTGAAGCGGAGCTTGGGAACGAGAGAAATTCTCCGAGAAAAACGAGAGAGATTCTCGTTCCCAAACTCTGTTTGGGAATGCCTGTCCCGAAGCTCCGCTTCGAGTTTTCTTCCAATTTCCGCCCTCCAGCACTAGTGATGTTACGCAGTCTATTTCTCAAACCCATAAATAACTACACGGATTACTAAAGGATAACTCCCCTTAATGAAGTGACGCAAGACTTATCCCTTCTTAAAAGTAATCCTTGTAGTTATTTGTGGTTTTGGAACAAGAGTGCGTAACATCAACTCAAATACTGCCGATGCGCCAACAACGGTTCAAAAAATTGCTTTGCCAAAGTTTTAAACGGTTCATCTTTCAGCGTTGAGCCCTCTCCAAAACAGAGACGATAATATTCATCTTCTGCCTCGCTGCGTGCAAAGTCATTGCCCTGCCACTGACTTTGGGCTAAATAAAAGGCTTCCTGTTCTGTTCTACCCTTTTTCAGGGTTTCTACAAAGGCTAAAGATGAATCTGGAAAAAAATGTAATGGTTGAATCAGTCCTTCCCAGTAGAACAAGGTCAGTAGCGTTTCTAAAATTTCATGGCTGTTACTCACCGGTTGATATTCCCATCCACCATTTTCGCCTATTAACAGGCTGTGGCGGGGTAGATGTTTGTGTGGTAGACTATTTAAAATTAAGTGATGAATCCATAGCTGAATATGATCTTTTACTTTGAGTTGGGCGCAGCGGTAATGTACTAAATTTTTGTGCCATAATCTGCCCAAGCGCCCTGTGATATGCATATCACCAATCATCAGATTTAGGGCGAGGGGATCTTTTTTATCCTGTCGTGTGGCTTGTTGGACGCGTTCTACAAAGGGTTGTATTTGTTTTGTCAGTTTGCTATAGACATAATCGCCTATTCCGCCATGTGGTAATTGCCCGCTGGCTTTTGCAATCGCTTGATATTTTTGTAAATTAACCCCTTCTAAACTTTTTTCTACTAATGTTTGATTGAGTTGGTAGCGCACTAAGCCTTCTATTTCAAAAGGTTCACTTTCTTTTAGTAAGCCCTCTCCTGCTTCTAAAAATATCCCTAAACGTTCTTTTAACAAAAATTCGGTTGGATTTTTAAAAAAACGAGTGAGGTGGTTAATATCAACCGTTTTCCATTCGGCAGCGGGTTGTGGTTCTGGGAGTGGGGCGACAAAAAAAACTTTGCCCTCCTTGCGCCGTTCATTGAGCAGCGCGGTACTCGCGACGCAATATTCACCTGAATAGCTAAATAAGCGTTTATCTGTCCCATTAAAATAACGGGGGCTGAAGGCTTGTAGTGGGTGATGGATGACTAAATGATCAATTCGTGAGGGGTGCGTAAAACCTTTGTTGATATAATCCAGCAATTCACTTACCAAGACTGAGGGTGGCATCACCGTATTGTCGTGGATGTTGTGCCCAACGTAACTGATATAAAAATAGGCTCGCGCAGAGAGTAAGGCTTCTAAAAAAAGATAACGATCATTTTGGCGACGAGAACGATCACCGTATTGCGGATTTTTGGCGATGAGATCAAAACCTAGCGGTTTATTGGGACGTGGATAAGCTTGATCGTTCATGCCTAACAAACAGATGACTTTAAATGGCACACTCCGCATTGGTAGCATGGCACCAAAGGAGATACCACCGGTGATAAAATGTGTTGCCCGTTCTTTGTGTGCCAACGGGCGGTGTAAACATTCCAGTATCACGTCGCGGCTGATGGGCGTGTCAAAATTCGCTTGTTGAGTGTGTTTGACTAAATCATTGAGTGCTTTTCTAATAGCTTGTGCTTTGGTATTTTCACTATCAGTTTCCAAAAAATCCTGCAATACGCCTTTTAAAAATATCGCCCACTCTGGCAAAGTGCGGGGTTTTTCCAAGGCTTGCGCACATTTAAACAATTTTTCAATAAATGCGACTAATTTGCCCAGTATCAAAGTTTCGCTGCCTTCAAGCGCATCAAATGGTAGAATGTCTTGAAATAAATGCCCTTCCATTGAGGGTAAAGCATATCCCAACAACAAACGATTTAAACCCGCTTGCCAAGTATTTTCCTCAAATGCGGGCAAATTTTTGCGCTCCTTATCGGCTTTATCCATGCCCCAACGTATGCCCGTTTTGTCTATCCAGCGACGAATCAAATCCAAATCTTGCTCATTAAGCCCAAAACGTTTTAACACAGCCTCAGTTTCTAGCACTGCCAACACTTGGCTGACTGAAAAACGACTTCGACTGAGTTCTAAAATGCCAAAAAAGGTATCAATCAAAGCACTTTCACCGCGCAAACTACGATCAGCAATACTATAAGGCATTTTTTTTGCCTCATCTGGCGTCGTATCAAACACTGCTTCAATAAACGGTGCATAAGTTTCAATATCTGGCATCATTACCAGTATATCTTTAGGTAAAAGCGCCGGATTTTCTTCAAACAATGCCAACAATTGATCATGCAAGACTTCGACTTCACGCATGGGACTATGACACGCATGAATTTGGATAGATTTGTCATCAATCGGCGTTTTGCTACGTTCACGCAAGTATAAAATGTCGGATTGAATACAATTAAGTAGCGTTGTTTCGCCGGGATTTTCAAAATATTCATGGGATGCATGTGGATCTTCGTTAAGCATATCAATAAAATCACGCCCCATCTTGCCCATAGAAGCTAATAATGTATTACCCTTTACAAAATACTGTTCAGTACTTTGAACAGAAGCTTTGTGTGCAATTTCCCCATCAGAAACAATATCGCCCCAATATTCTTGACAAGGATTATGTAAAAACATATAGACATCTATTACCCGCCCCAATTCTGCCAAGACTTCTAAATGAAACTGGGGCAAAGCAGAAATGCCAAACACTGAAATACGTTGAAATCGTGGATTATCAGTAAGCCGATGTACATTTTTAAAAAAATCTGCCCGCAATTTAGCGCGATGCTTTGTGCCATAACGCGCCACCAACGCTCGCCACAAAATCGCTTGCCATTGCGCTTGCGAATCGTTTTCTAACTTGGCGGGCTGCTTTCCATTTTCCCAATCAGCCATCCAAGTTGGACGATGAACAATGTATTGATCAAAAATATCAGCAATTCGCCAAGCCAATTGAAAACGTTTAATATGATGCTCATCTCCTTGCAAATAGCCACCCAATTCTGAAAATTTTTGCGTCTCCAAAAAATCAGGCAAAATATCCATCAAACTCCACACCATCACTTCACGCTCAAACTGAGAAGTATCTGGCAAATACCCTAAAGCCTCCTTAAAAACACGCCACAAAATCGTATTAGGAAAAGGAAATGAGCCATTAGCCCACACCCCCAAATGCTGCGCCAATTCCATCGACACCCATCGCTCCATGCCCTGATTTTGTACAACGATAATTTCCTGTCTCAGGGGCGGCAGAGGGTTAGCCTTCATGATGGTGGCTAAGGTTTGAATTAAATATTCTAGGCGGTTGCTGGTATGAATGTGTAGCATGGTGATAAACTGTAAAAGTTAAAAATCAGACCTGGCAGGGTAATAACAAACCGTTCCAGAAAAAACATCACATTTTGACCTGGCAGGTTTTGTTTTCAACCTGCCAGGTCTGGTTTTGTGAGGATTCTCATTAGCCTTTGTCCTAATGTTATCATTAATACTTATGCTTTTTTAATTATAGTTTAAAATTGACGTGTTTGTCAATGCGTCCTATAAAAAATTGTTGACTTAAAAAAAAGCCGTACAAATACCATTTTTTCAAAAAATGGTATTTGTTATAGCGTTTCCCGATTTCGTTGAATACAAAAAGTCTCGTTCAAATCAAATTTTGTACTCAACACAATCGGGAAACGCTATACATCACACGCACAAAAGATTATGAGGAGGTTTAGAAAAAACCATGAAACAAATACTTTATGGACAATCCAGCTACAAAAGTATTCGGGAAAAAAACGCCTACTATGTAGATAAAACCCAGTACATTCCACAGTTGGAATCTGCCGGAAATTTTCTGTTTTTAATTCGCCCCAGACGATTTGGAAAATCTTCTTTTTTGAGCGTGTTAGAATCTTATTATGACATCGCACGGCAAGAGGAATTTGATACCCTATTTTCTGGGACTTACATCCATGCTCATCCCACACCAGAGAAAAATGCCTATCTGATTCTCAAATTCAATTTTTCTCAAGTTGATCCCACGCTTGATCAAGTTGAAAAATCATTTAATATTCATGTCAATCAATGCTTTTTCTTTTTTGGAAAAAAGTATCGTTCTTATTTAGATGATGATTACTTTGAGATGATGGAAACTTATAGTGAAGCACACCATAAACTGGAATTTGCCTTAAATTACATTGGTTACAAAGGGTTAAAAGTCTATATTCTGATTGATGAATATGACAATTTCACGAATACCATTTTGTCTACCGCCGGGCAAGCGCATTATCACAACTTAACACATGGTGCTGGCTTTTTTCGATTTTTCTTCAGTGTTTTGAAAGGAGGCGTTGATCAAGTTGACACAGGTATTAGCCGCATGTTCATTACAGGGGTTTCTCCTGTGACGATGGATGATGTTACCAGTGGTTTTAATATTGGTCGTAATATTAGCCTACATCCAAATTTCAATGAAATTTTGGGATTAACGGAATCAAATGTCATTGAATTGTTAAAATATTACCGGGATAATGGCGCATCATTGCCAGATTTGAAGGAAATCTTCTCATTGATGAAAGAATGGTATAACAAATATCGTTTTTCCAAAAATGTGTCAATTTCTTTATTCAATACTGACATGGTACTTTACTTTGTCAAAAATCTATTGGAATTGAGCAAGTATCCTGATGAAATGATTGATCCTAACATCAAAATAGATTATGACAAATTGCGTCATCTTATAGTATTAGATAAACGATTAAATGGCAACTTCAGTCATCTCAAAACAATTATTGAAAACGGGGGAATTATTTCAGAGATTGTTTCTAGTTTTCCCGTCGAAGATTTAATCAAACCGGAAAACTTTATTTCTTTGTTATATTATTTTGGTTTATTAAGCATTGATCAAAAAGATCAACTCATTATTCCAAATTATACGGTGCAAAAATTGATGTACAGTTATTTGCGTAAGGGCTATGAAGATGTAGAGGTTTTCACTATTGATTTGTGGCAATTTGCAAACCTGATTCGCAACATGGCATACATCGGTGAATGGCAACCCGTTTTTCAATTTTTAGCCGAGGAAGTTAAAAAGCAAACTTCTATCCGAGACTATCTGAGCGGTGAAAAAGTCGTTCAAACTTTTTTACTTACTTATTGATGTTACGCACTCTCCTTCCGCCCCCTCGTTCCCAAGCTCCTGCTTGGGAA
>CAYFOB010000223.1:950-6817 GCA_964344525.1 uncultured Thiomargarita sp. | reverse complement strand
ACGGTGCCCGTATTAAAAGTAATCGCTTTCCGTTATTTGTGGTTTTGGAACAAAAATGCGTAACATCAATTAAGTAAGTTGGTTTCTCGGAGTGCAAGGTTTACTAAAAAATCGTGCAACTAAACCTTGCACTCCAAGAAGTCAATTTGTAGCGCGTGGCGGTATTTTAACGCTTTACGTTTTTATCGAAAAAATATGATATTCTTTATTTACACAGCCACAGAAGAAGTCCCATTTGAAGGACTTTTTGAACCCATTGGTAGTTATAAAAAAATTTTTTTGTCAAATAATGACAAGCAAATCAAACTGTTTAATCAATACAATGGCTCAATTATTGAAGATTTGTTGCCAGAAGGCATTATTGATCCAACCGATGAAACAATTTGTTATATTCCCCCTGAAGACGATAGAATTTTTTTCATACCTTTAGAAATGAAAGATACATTGAAAAAACTCATTAAGGGCTTATTTAAGTCCATCGTTTTGATGGAAAATAAAACAAGCAATAAACCCTCAAAAGATGATATTGGACTCGTCTCTAATTCTGAACTTTCTCAATTCTATGAAAAAATTGAAACACAAACTGTTATAAAACCTATTGTGGAGGATACTGTGGAAAAAACGGAAGCTAAAAAAGAATTGTTGACATTGCTCAACAAAATAGCGGCAGAAGATAATGAAATTGATGCAGTTTTAGTTTCTACCTATGATGGAAATAGAACCAGAGTGGCCTATTCCAGCGATCCCAAGGAGGATCGAAGAGTGGATACAGAGGCTTTTGCGGCGCAATTGAAGGACCTAGTTTCACTGCTCACCAAAACCAAACAGGTTAATCCGAATGTTGGTTTGTTTGATCATGTTATGTTCCAATATGCAGCGCACGGTGATTCACCGGGTAGCCTTATTGATATCAGCCACTTACCGCAGTACGGTGAAAATACCTTTATCATTTTTGTCAGCGCCACGGCTGAGGGCATAGAAATGCTGGAACTTTATAGAAAACGCAATTTGCCCAATATCCAAACGCTGCTTAATGTACTTATTGGACACTAAGGGGAATAACACGGTTTTCGCTTCACTGCCTTATGGCAGTGAAGCGCTTGCCCCGAAGCTTAGCGTCGCATTTTTGTTTGTATCAAAGGAAAAAAAATATGAAATTTGATCGAATAGTCGTATTTGGCGATTTTCATAGTGATTTAGATATCATGTTAGCCAGCATGGCAGACAAGGGTTTGGTTCGCTATGATTCTAACTTGGATGATGTTATTACGCTCATCGCCGAATGCGTGAACGAGTCGGTTGCACCAACGCTTGAAGCAATGGTAATTCCACAGGAGCAACCAATTCGGGTTGTTTTTTTGGGAGATTTTTTGGATCGTTATAATTTTGGTTACCACATTATCCAATTTTTGGATAAGATTAGATGGGAAAATTTTAAAATTTACCCAATATTTTTCTTGGGTAATCACGATCTTCTCAATTTCCATTTTTTTATTAACCCGTTGAAATTGTCTGATATTTATTTGGGCAGTGGGCATTCAAAACGCGCCGTTGTTGATTATATCAACCGTATGGGTATCAAAAAGAGTTTGGAAAGTTTCAGGGCACTTCACGCCGATGAAATCATTGAAAAACAGCTACAATTTTATAAAACAGGTGCGTTTGAATACCAAAATGCTGATTACACTTTGCGCTATCAATATCCGCGCGACTTTTCCTTTTTGGGAGAATGTAACATCAGCTGTGAGGACTACACAAGCTGTTATAACCAGATTGTGACAAAATTGGGATTGCCCCAGGAAAAATTGTTAGAAAAGGATATGATCAATAGTGGTGACGACTTGGGCTACGTTCTGTTTAAATTGCTTGGAGAAATAAACCCTGATAAAAACCATTGGTGGAATCTGTCTCATGCCCCTGGTGATGAAAACCGTTATAATTGGGATACCACCTATTTAAACCTCTTTTTCACAGAGATAGATGAGAAGAACAAAAAGTTTATCCCAGTAGACTGGCGAATTATTTCATTAGTGTGGCGGCATCATTATGGCCACTTTTTTCGCCGTACACACTTACTCCATAACGAAGGCACCACTGTTTTTGTTCATGGTGGGATTTCTCCTTTGGCTATGCTGGACCCTTTACTGTTTGGTAATCTCTACGATTCTCGTTATGAACAGTTTCATCCATTGCGTTCAGAATATAAAAGAGATTTTAGCCTTGAAAAGCTAGTCAATCGCAGCAACCGGCTACTCGCTCAATTGATAGAAAACGCATTGAACGATTACAGCTTTAGGCGAATGAATGGCACAGAAGTCGTTGATCAAATTGGCTACTGGCGTGGAGTTGCAAGTGGTTTTCCGACATTTGGTGGTCCCATATGGAGTGACTTTGAGTATCTTCAAAGTAATCTTAAAAAATATGAAAAGCTTCAGTTGCTATACAAAGCTTTCAAAGAATCTACAGGCATCGAAAGAATCATTTGTGGGCACACTCATTTTGAGATTCTGGATAAGCCAGAAATCCGTTTTTTAAAAATCAGCGAATTGGAGAATATTGGCTTAGAGTATCTATGTGTAGACAACAGTTGCTCTAGGGGATATCGTCATGATGATCCCGTTTTAAATGGTATTGAAATTGACCAAGACGGCAAAATTCATGAACCTGGAAAGGTTTTGTCATCTTCTTGGTAGACGTTATGTTTTACAGGGAGGCCAGTCTTAAAGCCTAGGGCATCTAAATTGCTATAAATCCTTTGCTCATTTTTTGGAATACGATATTGATTTATAAAAATTCCATCAAGCAGTAGCCTCTTTTATACTCTAAACGTTCAAATTTTCGGATTATGAAAATCTAGCATTTCCCGATTGAATAAAGTACTTTCAGATAGTTTGAACGTTTGGAGTATATATCATCAATAGAAGGACTGAAGCAATCTTGTTCTTCTAACAATTGCACAGCTTTGGCTGGCTCTGTTCCACCATCTTTCAGATAAGCCACAGGTTTTTCCATGGTTTTGATGATTTTTTGTAAGAAATCAGCAACTGCGTCCCCTGTCCAAGAAGGAGCACAAGCTACTGCAACATAGCTGACGTTTTGGAGCGTAGGAGCACTGTCATTCTGTATCAAGAAAACTGGGCTAAGGTCAAAAGTTTCATCAAGAAAACGGTTATTTCAAATACTGAGGAACTTTATCAGGCTATAGCTGATGCTTTAAAAACGATTACCCCAAATGAGGCCAAAAATTGCTTCCAACATTGTCTCTAAGAGGGTGTGTGAAAAGTTATCCTAATGTGAGATAATAAAAAAAATTAATCGACATGGAGAATGAGCTTGATAACCAGACCCCCTTATTCAAGTGATGTGACAGATGAGCAATGGGCGATTATAGAACCTCTTTTACCAACCGCCAAACTAATAAGTCAAAACCTTTGCGCCTTTGACTTATCCCTTCTTAAATGTAATCCGTGTAGTTCTCAAGGTTTTAAAGTCAAAATCTTTGTTTTGCTACGCCAATGAAATTTTTACCACCAACTGTAGTGAATAAACTATCTTTTAAGAAATCTCGTTCAAAAGTTGCCCATAAACCCAAGATAAATAAATCTTGATTGTCTTTTTCACTTTGTTTAATTAACAATTCAAGATTATCCTGTGTCGGAAATTTTGTGTGGTTTAATAAATGGCGTTGATACTTCAATAACTCCAGTTGACAATCCACATTTTGAGCATGGGTTTGCCTAATCACTCTTTTGACTACTTTAAAGGCATTCTCTGATATTTGAAAATAAACCCATAATGGGGGCAAGGGATTAGACAATGGACTCAAATTCATAATCGCTCACCAAAGTGATCAAATCTAAAAAAAGACTTTTGTTCATCAAATGGGCTTTATTTCTATAACTGTCTTCTATCCAGTACCAACCATTTTCACAAATTCCCTTATACATTGGACGGTTTTTACCATATCTATCTGTTATAATCAAACCCTCCTTTAACATATAGATAATGGATTCTGTACCCACTGTACCTTCCATTTCAATTAAACCTTCTCCGAGTAGCACCGAGGTCCCTTTTGAAAATAAGGTGGCTAGTCTCTCCCATTTATGTTGGGCAAAAATCACTCAAATTCGGGTAGTGGCTGAAACGAGATTCCAAGAAGAACAGCTTGGTTTGCTTTCTGAAAAGGAGCTAGAGCCTGTCAAATCTGCGTTGTTGGAAGTGTTAGACCTTTTTTAGCAACAGACTTGCAATTGGACACAATACAACGAATTACAGAGATAATAATTCGACAAAATTCGTTTATCCCCGTAATTCGTTGTACTCACTCAATGGTCAAATCTAATCCTTGTATTTTTTGCTGGTTTTGTCAACCCTTTTTCTCGTTCCCAAACTCCCGCTTGGGAATGCATTCCTCAAAGCGTAGCAAGAGTGGGGAAAAAGTAATCCCTTATTAAGACAATTAAAGGTACACAATTTTACCTGAAGGCTATTCTGATTTTGTTAAGTCTGTGAAAAAATTGGCTGAGTTACTAGAAGAGAAAGGTAACTCTGAGGAAGTAGAGTCACTTTACTGTCAGGTATTAGAAGTAAAGAAAAAAGTCTTACCCAAAGAATAGTTTGAGCAAAGTGTTTGGTAGGCGGTGGCGCGATATTGCTGAATATAATCAGATTGAATCGCCTTATGTGATTTCTGTTGGGCAGGAGATTAAAGTGCCATTGCAATAACTACACGGATTACATTTAAGAAAGGATAACTCAAAATCCTTGCGCCTTTGACTTATCCTATCAACAAAGTAATCCGTGTCATTATTTCACTGTAACAAGGAAAAATAAATGAACTATCACTTTTTCTTGAGTGTCAACAGCTTAATTATAGGCGTACTTGGATATGGACAAATCGCAATCCCCCAAACAACGGCAACGCTCGAATTTTCTTGGATTATCAGCCTATTAGGCCTGCTTATTTGTGGGGTTTGGTTCAGAATCATCCACTCCTACAAACACATTTTGCGCTGTCGATTCCAGGTGATTGAAGGCATTGAGCAACAACTCCCCCTAGCGGCGTATGAAGCGGAATGGCAACTCTTGCAAGCTGATAATGGGTATAAACCTTTGACAAATTTTGAAATGGCGGTGCCTTGGATATTTTTGGTGTTGAATGTGGCTATTTCTGTGAAAGCGACATTTTAACTACACGGATTACATTGTCAATCGGATAAGTCAAAAGCAAAACCTCAATATTCTATTTTGACTTATCCTTTATTAACTGACTTGAAAAAATTGACAGAAGTTAAAGTAGGTGTCATTAGCATGAGTAGACCAAAGCATCCAAATCAAAAAATTGAGGAAGCTATACAATATGCGGAGTCTAATGGATGGCGTTACTCTAAAGCAGGTCATTCGTCCCATGCTTGGGGGCGGTTTTTGTGTCGCAAAAAAGGACGTGATGGTTGTTGCATGTCGATATGGTCTACACCCAAAGTACCCGAAAATCATGCGAAACAAATCCGTAGAAATGTAGGTAAATGCCCTCACTAATGGTAAGTTGAAAATGAATAAAAAGCTGAAATTCTACAATTTTGTACTTATTTTATCTGGTTTTTCAGAGCCTAATGACTCTATAGAAGACGCGCTCTTTGAAGCGGGATGTGATGATGCATTGTTAATGTTCCGCAATAATGTGCCTTACCTAGAGTTTGATCGACAAGCAACTAGCCTTGAGGAAGCGATTTTATCTGCCATTTTAGATGTCAAATCGGCTTTCATTGGCGCTTCTGTGTTGCGAGTCGAATTAGAAAATTTTGCCAATCTAGCGGAAAAATCAAATTCCAAGAGCGAATCAAGCCAAATGTTTGAGCAAAATGCTA
>CAYFOB010000223.1:0-940 GCA_964344525.1 uncultured Thiomargarita sp. | reverse complement strand
AACGAATAACTACACGGATTATATTTAAAAAAGGATAAGTCAAAACCAAAGAAGAATAAACGAAAAATGTCAAAAAACGACAATCAATTCGGTTTTGACTTATCCATTCTTAAATGTAATCCTTGTAGTTATTTAAGGTTTTGTTTATCCATAGCTCATAGCTAACAAATACTGAGCCAAAAATGGCAAAGCCTTGAAAAATTTTATTTTATCCTATCCCAAAAAACGTGGGTAGTACTTTCTGAGCAAAATGCAAAGCATGACGGGATAAATTTCTCTTCACTTGACTAAAATGAGGAAATTTTATGGATGCTGTAACAGTTAATAACGCAAAACAAAACTTAGAGTGTTTGATGGGCCAAGTTATTTCCAATCTCGAACCCACTATTATTTGTAATGATAATGGTGAAAGAGCAGTGTTAATGTCACTTGATGAATTTAATTCGTGGCAAGAAACCTTTTATTTGCTATCTAATCCTGCTAACGCTGAACATTTACGGCAATCAATTGCACAAGCCAACGTGGGAAAAACAAGAGAACGGGAGTTGATTGAGCCATGAAATTGACTTTCACGGAACTGGGTTGGGAGAATTATCTTTGGTTTCAAGACAATGATCGTAAACAGTAAAAAAAAATCAATACGCTAATCAAAGATATTCAAAGAACCCCATTTGAAGGCTTAGGAAAACCAGAAGCGTTGAAGTTGAATTTGTCAGGTTATTGGTCAAGAAGAATTAATGCTGAACACAGACTGGTTTATAAAGTTGACAATGAACAAACAGAAATAGCATCAGTTTCTGGAATTTTTTTTAGAGGTTTAGCCTTTTGCGGATATCGATAGCGATAATCTAATCTATTCAATATGTCACCAATTGTTTGGCGACTTGGTAACTGATGTTACACACTCTTGTTCACAAACTATAGTCGCAAAGCGTTGCTT
>CAYFOB010000222.1:1074-6818 GCA_964344525.1 uncultured Thiomargarita sp. | reverse complement strand
AAAAGTTGGCTGATTGTCTTTGTGGGTGAAAAGGCTGAGGTGGTTGAGGAAATAATCCATTAACCCCTACGGAGTCAGCAATTTGTTGAACTTTTGTAACACAAGATTTTGGATAAAATTTATGTATCAAAATGTAATTAAATTGTTTTTGTTGAGTGTATTGCTCAATTTAATGGGCTGTGGTGAAAAAGAAACCACAAGTTCCTCTGATAACTTCACACCTGGTGTGGTTTATGATGCCACTGGACAATTACGTCTTGAAATACCCAATTTGTTAGGCTGGGGAAAAATGCCCGAAATTAAAATAACAATAGGGGACACAATCGAACTTTTAGTGACCCTAGAAAATCAAAAGGGCGAAAGTATCCCAAACGAACATTTATTGATTGTTTCAGACAAAGGTAATTTCTTGAGTGAAAATCTTTTGATAACTGATCATAATGGTCAAGCCATTAGCTTTCTAGTCGCAACCCTGCCAGGAAAAGACCAAATAACAGTAAACACTAAAGAAGATTTATCAGCCACACTACCTATTACGATCATTGATCCTGAGACTCAAGAAAATGAAAAGGCTTCATCTGTTGTTTTAGAAGAATTACCAGGCGTAATATCATGGAAAGTACTGGCTAAAGTCACCTTGAAAAATGAAGTGCCGTTTTTTGACAAAGAAATTGAAGCTTTAAATGGGCAAAAAGTGAAAGTGCAAGGATTTATGATGCCATTGGAACAAACTGAAAAGCACAAACATTTTCTTTTATCAGTTAATCCGCCAAGTTGTTCTTTTTGTTATCCCGCTGAAGCAGAAGGATTGATAGAAATTTATACCACAAAAAGTATTGAATTTTCTTATGATCCAATTCTCATTAGTGGTACTCTTCAAGTTTTGAAAAACGATGAAATGGGTTTATATTATAGAATGCAAGATGCCCTAAAAGTGACAATTGCTGATGAATAGTTATGAGGGTGCTTTTTTTAAGAAAAGGAAAAACAAATGATCAAAATAGAGGGCTATCACATCACTCAAAAAATCTATGAAAATAAAAACACACTAATTTATCGCGGCATTAGAAAACCAGATAACTTACCAATTATTGCCAAAACCCCCAATGCGAATTTACCCCCCCCTGGCGCATTAGAGCGCTATTTGTATGAATATACCATTACTAAAACATTAGATTTGCCTCAAGTTGTTAATGTTTATGCTTTGCTTGATATGGGGCATAGTAGAGCGCTGATCAAAGAAGATTTTGGAGCAATTTCTCTGTTTGAATACATGTTTTCTTATTCAATTGATTTAAAAAATTTTTTAGAAATCGCACTAGATGTGGTGAAAGCCCTAGAAAGTATCCATCAAAAAAACATCATTCACAAGGATATTAATCCCCGAAATATTCTTATTAACCCAATAAACAAAAAGGTAAAAATTAATGATTTTTGTATTGCCATTCAACTTAATCAGGAAACGCAAGCTGTATTAAATCCTGAAAAAATTGAGGGAACTTTGGCTTATATGTCTCCTGAACAAACAGGTACAATGAAGCGTTCTCTTGATTATCGCACAGATTTCTATTCGCTTGGTGTCACTTTTTATGAAATGTTGACTGGCGAATTGCCATTTAAAACAACAGAACCATTAGAATTGGTACATAGCCATATTGCTAAACAACCTACCCCACTTTACAAAATCAAGCCGACAATTCCACCCATTCTTTCTGATATTGTGCTAAAACTATTAGCTAAAAACGCGGAAGACAGATACCAAACCGCTTGTGGCATCAAAGCCGATTTAAGTGAATGTTTGACACAATACAAAACCAAAGGCACCGTTGAAAACTTTCGTCAGGGACAACAGGATATTTCTTACAAGTTCCTAATTTCACAAAAACTCTATGGTAGAGAAAAAGAAATCGCCATTTTGATGGCAGCCTTTGAAAGAGTTACCAAACCAAAATGCGAAATGTTGTTGGTTTATGGTTATCCAGGGGTTGGTAAATCTGCCCTGATTAATGAAATCCAAAAAAAGATTACGCAAGGCTATTTTATTTCTGGCAAATTTGATCACGCCTATAATGCCATTACGCAAGCTTTTCGAGGGTTAATCAAGCAGATTATGGGCGAAAGTCAGCTTTTCTCATGGAAAAAAAAATTGTCTTCTGTTTTGGGTGCTAATGCTCAAATTATCATTGATGTGATTCCAGAATTGGAATTGATCGTTGGAAAACAACCTGCTGTCCAAACTTTAGCGCCAAAAGAAACTCAAAATCGGTTCAATTTGGTTTTCCAAGATTTTGTCTCAGTGTTTGTGCAATCTCCCCTCGTTTTATTTTTGGATGACTTACAATGGGCAGATACGGCTTCGCTTGACTTGATAGATTCGCTTTTATCAAGTCAAGCGCATTTTTTAGTGATAGGTGCTTATAATGAGAAAGGTGCGTTGCTATCCTTTATAAAAAGACTGAAAACCAAAAAATTCAATTTCAGTGAAATTCAACTTAAGCCCTTAAAACAGGATCATTTAACCAAACTTGTTGCAGATACGCTTCATTGCAGCAATGAACGCGCTCAACCCTTGGCGGAAATTATTTATCATAAAACGGACGGCAATCCCTTATTTTTTAAAGAATTCTTCAATAATTTATATCAAAAAAAATATTTAACATTTATTCATAATCGTTGGGATTGGGTATTGGAAAAAATAAAGGCTGTTAAAATGAGCGACAACGTTGTCGATTTTATGATTGAGCGCCTTAAGCAACTCCCCCCAAAAACGCAAAAAACGCTTCAACTCGCCGCCTGTATTGGTAATCAATTTGATTTAAATACCTTATCTGTGATTGAAGGAAATGCCCCAAATTTATGGCAAGCAATCCAAGCAGGGATTATTGCGCCATTAAGTGATCAACGTTACAAATTTCAACATGATAGGCTTCAACAAGCCGCTTATGCATTAAACCAAGAAAACCAAGCGGTTCATTTACAAATTGGTCGATTAATGCTTCAAAATAAAAAAGAAAAAATCATCGAAATTGTTAACCAACTGAATAAGGGTAGAAGTTTAATTGAAGAGAGTCAGGAACGGGAAAAACTGGCTAGGTTAAATTTGGCGGCGGGCAAAAAAGCCATGTCATCCATTGCCTATTTGTCAGCATTCCAATATTTTGCGATTGGAAAAGAACTACTGGCTACAAATGCTTGGGAAAAACAGTATGAACTGACTTTTGAATTATATAAACATTATTCAGAATGCGCTTATCTTTGTGGGAAATTTGAGCAAGCGCAAACAGAAATTCTTTTAAAGCATACCAAAAAAAAACTAGAAAAGGCGCAAATTTATGGCATGCAACTGATCCAGTTAACCGTTTTAGGCAAACTAGAAAAAGCGATTCAAGCAGGGCTTCAAGGATTATCTCTGTTAGGCATCGACTTTTCCCCAAGTGCCATATTCAAAGAAAGGCTTTTGGCTAAATGGCAATTAAGAAAACGAAAAATGAGCGATTTAGTCGATTTACCTCTCATGACAGATGCTGAAAAAAAACTCAGTATGAAAATATTGATTGATATGTTTCCTCCTGTTTACCTGACAGGCAATGAAAAATTCTATTTTTTAATCGTTTTAAAAGCACTCAATATTTCACTTTGTTATGGAAACTCGCCAGAATCAACTTATGCTTATATTACGTATGGGCTTATTTTGGAAACCACGTTTGGGAATTTAAAAGCAGGTGATCAATTTGGAAAACTGTCCTTAGCATTAAATGAACGTTTCAATATGCTTGAATTAAAGGGTAAAACACTTTTTACTTATGCGATTCTCATTCATCCTTGGAATCACCATTGGAAAACGCTTTTGCCTTATTTCAAACAAGCCTATCAAGCTGCAAATCAAGCGGGCGATTTAATGTATCTGGCTTACACTTGTATACATATTACGCAATGGAATCCAACACTTGATTTAAACACAGCTATCCAAGAAGGAGAAAAATATCTAACTCTCACAAGCAAATATCAAGATGCATGGTACATCGGCAAAATTCACCAGCAACATCGTTTGAATTTGGTTGGGTGTACACAAGATCGTTTTTCTTTGAGTGATGCATATTTTGATGAAAGAAACTGCTTAGAAAAAATGCAACAATCACAATTTTTGATAGGTGTTACGGTTTATCATCTTTATAAACTTCAGGCTTATTTTTTATATCAAAATTATCAAGCTGCCTTACATCATGTAAACAAAGCGGATAAAAAAGCCATTATAGGCACCCCCTGGACAATGGAATTATGCCTTTATTCATTCCTGACTTATTCCCACTTATATTATGGAATGAATTCAAAAGAAAAAAGACAGGCTTGGAAACGTCTAAAAAAAGAATATCAACAAATGAAAAAATGGGCTAATCATTGTCCTATCAATTTTCTACATCATCAATTGATCATGGAAGCTGAAATGGCTAGGCTTTCAGGCAAAGAGGCTGCAAAACTTTACAATAAAGCGATTGAAGCAGCAAGAGAAAACAAATATTTTCGCTATGAGGCGTTAGCCTATGAACTCGCGGCTAAATTCTATTTGGCGCAAGGGCAAGAACAAATCGCGGGTATTTATATGAAAGAGGCTTATTGCCGCTACAATCGTTGGGGTGCTAAGGCTAAGGCTCAACATCTGCTTGAGTGCTATCCCATGTGCCTTATGCAAAGTTGCGAAAAGCCTCCTGACAAAATTATCTTTGCACATAAAAGCGTTTTGGATTTAGCAACCGTCACCAAAACTTCTCAAGCACTTTCCAGCGAAATTAATCTGGATAAATTATTAGACAAAATGATGCATATTCTCATGGAGAATATGGCTGCTCAAACGGCCTTGCTTATCCTAAATAAAAACAATCAATTGGTTATTGAAGTCGCAGGCAATCAAATTAAGCGGCATTCCGTGGACAATTCAGACGTTTGTCATTCTATTATTAACTCGGTTGTCCGTACTCAACAAAGTGTTGTGTTAGACAATGCGAGCCAAGAAGGTGCGTTTACTCATGATCCCTATATTGTGAAAACACAAGCCAAATCCATTTTGTGTTTTCCAATTATCTACCAAGGTGGTTTATTTGGTTTGTTGTACTTAGAAAATAATTTGTCGATTGGAACATTTACCAAAGAACGTTTAGAATTACTAGAGTTACTTTCTACGCAAATCGCAATTTCCATTGAAAATGCGACTTATTATACTCGCTTGGAAAAAACCGTTGCAGAAAGAACAGAAGCGTTGCGTACTGCTAAGGAGCGAGCAGAAGCCAGCAACATGGCAAAATCACAATTTTTGGTTAATATGAGTCATGAAATTCGCACGCCATTGAATGCCATTGTTGGGTTCACTCAAATTTTATTACAGCAAGCTAAAGAGCTCTCATTACCCAACGAATTTCAACAGTTTTTGGATAACGTTAAATTCAGTGGACAAAACCTCTCTGAATTGATTAATAATATTTTAGATTTATCCAATTTTGAAGCGGATAAAATGTTCTTCTTGGAAGAAGAAGTCAACATTAAATTATTAGTTCAAGGCATTTTTCATATTAATAAAGCCTTTGCCCAAAAAAAAAGAATTACTTTTAACTATCATTTTGCGCCCCAATTGCCACAAATGATTCGCTCTGATCGTACTAAGCTCAATCAAATTTTGATGAATCTGGTTAGTAATGCCATAAAATTTACACCCGAAGGGAAAGGGGTTCAGTTTAAAGTGGCTAAAAAAA
>CAYFOB010000222.1:0-1064 GCA_964344525.1 uncultured Thiomargarita sp. | reverse complement strand
GGAATACAAATATGACTATTTAATTGATCTTATAGAGTAACTTCACAAATAATCCTTATTCTTATCAAGATATTTCTTCTTTTTAAGGTGATTGATGAAGGTGTTGGCATTTCAAAAGAACATTTTGAACAAGGCACAGGATTAGGTTTAGCAATTGCAAAAAAAATGGTTGACTTATTGGCGGGAGAAATCAAAGTCAAAAGTACGCCAGGAAAAGGCTCTATTTTTTCCGTGACACTGCCTTTAATCGAAAGCACAGCCTCTCAAGAAATTGATTGTCATCAATTTCATTTTTCTAAAGAAAATGTCATTTTATTGGTTGAAGACAACCGAATAAACCAAGATCTACTGATCGCCTTGTTTCATCGTTTAGATTTAGAACTCAAAATGGCAAAAAATGGTAAAATTGGAATAGAAAAAGCCTTAGCGCTGAAACCCGACTTGATATTAATGGACATGCACATGCCTGAAATGGATGGCTTTACAGCAGCAAAAATGCTTCGAGAAAATCCTGAAAGCGCTGACATTCCAATAGTCATGGTTTCTACAGATTCCTTAATTGAACAAGAAAGAGCATTTCACGCGCTTGGTATTTATGATTTTGTGAGAAAACCAATTGATTTTAGTAAACTTTTTCCAATGTTAGTGAAATATTTGCGTCAAGACAAGAAGATTGATGTTTGCTCTAGCCAAGTTTTGCCTAAGCATCTTGAAAAACAACTATTAGAAGATTTTACCAAAATATCTCAGCTTTCCATTTTGGATGCGGGAAAAATTTTGGACCAAATAGAGAAAATACGCATTTTTTGTCAAGTATTTGAATCTCCTTATTTAGAGATTCTTAGCAAAATAGAAGATGCTGTTTTTAATGGAGATGAAGAACAATTGAATTTTTTTGTACAGGGGGCTATTAAAATACTTGCATTTTAACTAACTTTCCTACCAAGAGGGCAATATTCTGACAATTTTTACAGATGGATGCATTTGTGTTGTATGGTATTTAAGTGGGCAATGCCATTAAGTTAAGAATTAGAGTTTTATTTTCAACAAGATATTTTGTAGGT
>CAYFOB010000221.1:0-6823 GCA_964344525.1 uncultured Thiomargarita sp. | reverse complement strand
ATGGATGAAGAGCCTGAGGCGTTTGAAATGGATGAAGAGCCTGAGGCGTTTGAAACGGGTGATTCTACCCAAGAAACAGATGCGCTTGAAATTGAGCCTCCTCAAAAATCTGATGAGGTCGTCAAAACGCCTCCAGTGGTAGAAAATACCTGTAAAAAAGAACACTCTTTGTACGATCCAGAAATTTGTCAGGCACAACAAGCCCTTTCTGATCTCGGCTACTCTGTTGGGACAGTGGACGGTATTTATGGGCAGAAAACAAAACAGGCGTTGGAACAATATCAACGCGATCAGGGCGTGCCCACTACTGGGCGCTTAGATACCAACACAAAGGCTTTATTGTTCTGAAAGTGCCATAAAGTTTAAAGAACTTAAACCTGACAGGTTTTGGAAACCTGTCAGGTTTTTGGTTTTTTTAAACCTGACATAAAAAAAATTATGAGACAACCCGCAGCAACTTGGAAACAAAAATTAGCCACAGAATTTGAAAATCCATATTTTCAAAAATTGGAGGCTTTTATTGACGAAGAAATGAAGACACAAACTATTTATCCGTCTGAATCCTTGATTTTTAATGCGTTTGAAAAATGTGCTTTTGATGATGTGAAAGTCGTTATTCTTGGGCAAGACCCTTATCATGGTGAAGGACAGGCAAATGGACTTTGTTTTTCTGTTAATGAGGGTGTGAAAATTCCACCGTCGTTGAAAAATATTTTTAAGGAAATTCAGGCCGATTTGGGGAAAGAAATACCGACGTCGGGCAATTTAGAACGGTGGGCGGAGCAAGGAGTCTTATTGCTGAATGCGATTTTGACGGTTAGGGCAAGTAAACCCGCTTCGCACAAAAATAAAGGCTGGGAGTCATTTACCGATGCGGTTATTCGCTTAATTTCTGAGGATAAGGAGCGAGTGGTTTTTTTACTCTGGGGAAATTATGCCCAACAAAAGGGGCAGATTGTTGATGAGAGTAAACATCTTGTCTTGAAATCAGCCCACCCTTCGCCTTTATCAGCCAAAAAATTTTTTGGTAATCAACATTTTAGTCAAGCCAATCAATATCTTCAGAAATATGGAAAAGTGCCGATTGATTGGTAAGGAGCTTCAATTGTGAAACCAAGCTTTTTGACTAATGATAACATGGGCTTATTGACTCTTAATACTTCCCCTTCAAAATAGGTAATCCCTTTGTGTTTGGCGGATTGCATCAAGGTTCGCATTATTCTGAAGCCGATTCCTGGATCAGAAACAACAAGCGCAAAGTCGGCTGAGTTGCCGTCTGGGTTCGTCATATATCTACCCACTCCCAATTCTTCTTCTTCGGTGACGGCGATAAATGCCATTTCTCGATCATAGTCAATTTGTGAACGAAATCTTTTTCTATATCTGCATCTTCTGGGCGAATGGGACGAATTGTAATATTTGTGCCATTCAGTGCTTAGTGGTTAAAACAACAAACAGGATAAAAATGGATAAATTTTTGATCACAGGGGGGCAAACCCTCAATGGCGAAGTTCAAATATCAGGCGCCAAAAATGCTGCGTTACCGATTTTAGCAGCAACTTTACTCGCTGACACACCCTCCTACATCAGTAATGTCCCCCGTTTACACGACATTATGACCATGATGAAATTGTTAAAAAACATGGGGGGCGATTTTGTTGTGGATGATACCTTTAATATTGAGGCAAATACCAGCAAAATCGACAATTTTACTGCGCCTTATGAAATGGTTAAAACCATGCGGGCTTCCATTTTAGTATTAGGACCCTTGTTGGCGCGTTTTGGGCAGGCGCATGTCTCCTTGCCAGGCGGGTGCGCGATTGGTACACGCCCTGTCAATTTGCATTCCCAAGGTTTAAGTGCAATGGGGGCTGAAATTCATGTCGAAGGCGGCTATATCACCGCGAAGGCTAAACGTTTGCGCGGTACCACCTTGTGTATGGATTTAGTCACGGTGACAGGCACCGAAAATTTAATGATGGCAGCCACCTTAGCCGAAGGCGTTACGGTGATTGAAAATGCTGCGCGAGAGCCAGAAGTGGTTGATTTGGCTATTTTCCTAAATCGCATGGGAGCACGCATTGAAGGCGCTGGTACCAGCACAATACGCATCACTGGGGTCGACAAATTGTATGGTGCCCGTCACCGCGTTTTACCAGATCGCATTGAAACGGGCACGTATTTAGTGGCGGCTGTGATGACGGGTGGACGGGTTAAAGTCAAAAACACGGATGCGAGTTTGCTTGATGCCGTCTTGTTGAAATTACTTGAAGCTGGCGCAACTATTACTAGAGGAGATGACTGGGTGGAGGTGGACATGCGAGGGCGCCGACCCCGTGCAGTGGATATACACACAGCACCACACCCAGGTTTCCCCACCGATATGCAGGCTCAATTAACCGCCATGAATGCCATTGCAGATGGTGTGGGGATGTTGACTGAAACCATATTTGAAAACCGCTTTATGCATGCCTTGGAATTACAGCGTATGGGCGCTAACATTCGCTTAGAAGGCAACACTGCGATCATTAAAGGTATTGAGCGTTTACAAGCTGCCCCGGTGATGGCAACTGATTTACGCGCCTCGGCTGGTTTAGTATTAGCTGGCTTAGTGGCTGAAGGCGATACCATTGTTGATCGCATTTATCACATTGATCGGGGTTATGAGCGGATTGAAGAAAAACTGACCCAACTAGGCGCACAAATTCGCCGTGTATCCGAATAGTTATGTTAAAAATTGCTCTTTCTAAAGGTCGGATTTTCAAGGAAACCTTACCCTTATTGGCGCAAGCCGGGATTGAGTCGCTTGAAAGCCCAGACACGTCGCGTAAACTTATCCTAGATACTAACCATGATGACATAAAACTGGTCATTATTCGCGCTACTGACGTACCCACTTACGTAGAATATGGGGCTGCTGATATCGGCGTGGCGGGCAAAGATGTGTTGCTCGAATATGGTAGCCAGGGACTATATGAACCCATTGATTTACAAATTGCCCGCTGTCGCTTGATGGTTGCAGGGCAAATTAATGCGCCACCTCCCCAAGGCAGGCTCCGTATTGCCACTAAATACGTTAATATAACTCAACGCTACTATGCCGACAAAGGAGAACAAGTCGAAGTCATCAAATTGTATGGCTCAATGGAATTAGCCCCATTAGTTGACTTAGCAGATCGTATTGTCGATTTAGTTGAAACCGGTAATACCTTGCGTGCCAATGGATTAGCGCCATTAGAACACATTGCTGACATTAGCTCACGCTTAATTGTCAACAAAGCGGCAATGAAAATGAAACACCAGCCAATTAAAAATTTGATTCAACAATTGCAGGTGGCTGTTGATAGAAAGTAACTTCTTCAACTACGCATTTTTGTTTACACGCATGCTTCGCTAAGCTTGGAACGAAAAAAAATTCAACGGTTTTTTTTCGTTCCAAGCAGCGCTTTGCGGCTTGTGAACGAATTTAGGAGAACCTTATGCCTAATTTAACCATAGATATTAATGCAGATTTACTTCATCAAGCCCAAATTTATGCCGCTTCACAGGGCATGAGCCTCAATCAAATGGTTAAAGAATATCTAACAAAGACAACCGCTAAAACACCGAAAAATGTGCGTACTATTTTGGAGCGTTATTCTGAGGATAAATTGAGTCGCAAGGAAACAATGGCATTGTTGGACGTTGATTATGGCAAGTTAATTGTTATGATGGCTGACAATCATTTGCTACTTCCCACGCTACCAGAAGCCCAAATAAAAGAAATGGCGGCGATGTTTTCACAAATTTGGAGATCATCCCAATGATACGTACTGTATTAGCAATACCCGATAGTGGGCCACTTATTAGTCTTGGTGTTGCAAATAGATTGGACCTACTACTCAAATTAAATATGCCAATTTATGTTGTCGATCAAGTTTTATACGAATGTACAAATGACTTGAGTCGCTTGGGTGCAAAGGCTATTATTGATTTTGTAGAAAATCATCCAAAAATCGTTCATATTGAGGAAACTTTTGTTGGCAAAGCCGCAAAAATTGAGCGCGATTCCGGTGTGAAAAAACGACATCGGGGACTTGGAGAAGCGGCTATCGCTGAATTTTTCGCCAACCTTGATGATAAAGTTGATCCTGCATATCCAGTACTGATTTTGTTTGAGGATTCGGATATTAGGCGGATCAATGCCTTAATTCAAGGTAATGCTCACCTTCTTTCAACCAAAGCGTTAATCGTTGGTTTAAAAGAATGCAAGCTTATAGAATCCGCAGACTCCATTTGGCAATCAATTATTTTAGGTGGAAGAAAACCTGCAAATTAAAATATGGTGGAATAAATGGGGAAAATTTTACAAATTATAGAAAACTATAGTGGTGGCACTTGTTATCAAACGGAAAGATTTACTTTGGATCACTTTGTTCCGCCAGAGTATCAAGATGAAAATGAAAATTTTAACAATGATAAAATATTTGAGACGGATAACAAAAAAAGAAAAAATATCCAGCTAAATATTGAGGGTTCTGTTTCTTCACTCTTCAAATACTTTTTAGATGGCTCAAGACGAGTCTACAAAATTGTCGATTTTGGCACAACAGATGGTAAATTTTTACCGATTGTAGCAGGTCAAATCGGGGCGGCAGTTTGTTATCGTCAGAATAAAAAGTTGAATAAATACAAACTTAAGCGGGAAAATGTCATTGCAGTGCCTGATCGAATGGGGGATGAATTTGAGCAAATTGCTAAAAATATTTCAAAACTCAAGTTACCAAGAGGCAAAAAGAACGCTTTATCAATTGGTCAAGTTTTGAAATATACTGTAAAATATAAGCCTGATCGTCCCTTTGAAAATCTTGCAATTGCTAAAATTCAAGTGAGTATGATGAACATAGAGATTGAGCTAATTTGTGATATGATTAACTCAAAAGTACTTAAAACTCACCAAATGCTGATTGTTGATGGTTCATTGCAATTTCGCAATGTAAATGATAATGGCATTTTTGCAAACGTAATAGGTATTTCAAAGTCATTTAATCCAAATCTTCAAGGTATTTTGAAATCAAAAAATAAACAAATTGGAAGCTATTTGACAAATCTTGAATTTAAAGAACGCACACCCGTATTTGTTTATGAAACAAAAAGCAAGACAAAAATTGGTGCTTGGTATTTGCGAATTCATCCTAAAAAAACAATGAAAAAGCCGCTAGACGGAGTGATTAAAATTGAAAAAATTGCAACCACGCGCGCTGAAAAAAATAACGGCTTTGACACCGAAGTGATCAATGAAATTTCTCGATCAATTTTATTGGAGAGAAATGTGACGTGTTATGGTAATGATGGTAGGTGGGCAAATCAATTAAATTTGCAAAAAAAGTTGTCAAATCAATTGATGGCTTGTATGTTGGTGGTGTCGCAGCATCGCTTATTCCTGAGTTGTTTGTTGAGGAAATAGGTTTGGTTGAGAATCAAAATATTATCGTTGGTTTACTAGACAAACCTGGGATACTTGATGACAACAATATTATCATTGATGAAATAACTCCCGATTACAGTATTTTGGAAACCATTGATTACCATTATCCGCTTGACACTGGTTATTTGACCTATATGACTAAAGGTTGTACACGTAAATGCCAATTTTGTGCTGTTCCCAAGTTAGAACCTGTTTACAAAAATAAAATATCTTTCAAAGAACAAATTAAAAATATTGTTGAAAAATATGGGGAACGTAAAAACCTTATTTTGATGGATAACAATGTTTTAGGATCACGTAAATTTGCTGAAATTATCCAAGAAATTTTAGACATGGGTTTTACAAAAAATGCAAAATTTATTGAACCCAATAGATTTCTCGTTTTAACAAATTACCTATTAAATAGTGATAACCCCCACAATGAAAATAAATACATAGAAAAACTTTTTAATTTTTTAATGGAATTTGGCAATCAAAGAATAAAAAATACATCAATTCGTGAAGAATATTATCATTTGCTCAATCAACTAGAATTAGATTCTCTTACAACTTTCACAAAATCTACCCTCTTGGATTCCAGAGATCAAATTAATCAATTTATTGAAAGATATCGAAACAAAGCTAAAAAATTGCGCTATGTAGATTTTAATCAAGGACTGGATTGTCGATATATTAATGAAGAAAAAATGAAACTATTGAGTCAAATTCCGATTCGTCCTATGAGAATTTCTTTTGATTTTATTGCCATTAAGGAGCAGTACAAAAAAGCCGTTTACCTTGCTGAGAAATATGGTATTCGTGAATTGTCAAACTATATGCTATATAACTACAAAGATAAACCTGAAGATTTATGGGAAAGATTAAAAATCAACAGCGATTTTAATAAAGAATTGGAAGCAAACATTTATTCTTTTCCGATGAAATATCTTCCTGCTTGGGGAGCAAAATCAAAAAACCGTTCTTATGTTGGCTCACATTGGTGTTCAAAATATTTACGGGCAATCCAAGTCATTTTAAATGTGACTCATGGAATTGTAGCTATGACACCGTCATTTGTTGAAAAAGCATTTGGAAACAATATTGACGAATATAAAAAAATTTTAATGATGCCAGAACCTTACATTCGCTATCGTAAACATTTTGAAGAAAATGGTAAAACAGATAAGTGGTTTTATCAATGGCAAAATTTGAATTCAAAAGAATTACAGAAAGTAGAATCAGCTATACGTGATGAAAATTTTTTTAGTGTTAATAATTCAAGAAGTAAGGCTGTTATTGAATTTATGAAACATTATCAGTTTAAATATACTCAGAACGTTCAGATTTTCGGTTTTCATAGCCGTCAAAAGTAGTCTA
>CAYFOB010000220.1:0-6860 GCA_964344525.1 uncultured Thiomargarita sp. | reverse complement strand
TACTTTTAAAAAAGGATAAACCACTAGATTTTAGGTTTTGACGGTGCCGTTTTAATTGTATATTGCTGCAATATTAACCTTATGGTCAATGATCGTTTATTTGCAGGCGGCTGTGCCGATTTTGTTGGAAAATCAGCATGGTTAAATTATTCTACGGTACAATCTGAATTTGTGGCGGTGGTGGTGGCAAATCGACAGGGCTTTCTTGTACCATAGCTTGTACACTCTTGCCCGTACGCAAAATAGATTGGCTCATCCATTGAAAAAAAGCTTTTAGCGCACCAGGAGATAGCTCGTCTGATTTTAAAACAATATCAGTCATGCGTTTTAAATTTCCGACATCCGCGTTAGAACCTGCCGCAAAGGCAATTATGTTCGCAATTTTTTGTTGTTTGACTTCCAGCGCTGCTGTTTGCCAAGAATCAGTCGGCATACCATCTGTCATCAAAAATACCAGTGGCTTCCAATCACCTTTTTGCTTTTCAGTATTTTTGCGAACTTCTTTTTCTAAACAATCCTTTAACAAGCGTAAAGCCGCTCCCAATGCTGTTGCGCCATTGGCTTGAATTTGTGGCTCTTTAAACAGCATCAATTCTGTTAATGGTATCAATTGTTGAGCCGTGCTATTAAATGTAATAACTGATAAATAAACAGTTTCTATAGCCATCGGCTCGGTGCTTAAATCATCTAATAAAGCCCGAAGCCCTTGTCTAACTTGTTCAATGGGTTGCCCTGTCATGGACGAAGAACAGTCCAATAAAAGATAAACTGGTAAACGACGTACAGACATAAGTAACTCCTAAAAATCCATGTCGGGTGGAATTGCTACGCCCAATCCACCCATTTATTTTAACTCCGATATTCCGCATTTATACGCACATAATCGTAAGACAAATCAGAAGTCCAAATTGTTTCTTGGCATTCTCCACGCCCTAATAGAACGCGTATTAGAATGTCAGAACCACGCATCACTTGTTGTCCTTTTTCCTCTGTATAGTTTTCCGCGACACCGCCATTTTCCACAATGCACACGTTACCCAAATAAATTTGCACCGCATTAACGTCTAAATTTTCGACACCTGCCCTGCCAACTGCTGCTAAAATACGTCCCCAATTGGGATCACTGGCAAAAAATGCCGTTTTTACTAAAGGTGAGTGGGCAATGGTATAAGCAACATCAAGACATTCTTGCGGAAATGCGCCTTGTTCGACAGAAACTGTAATAAATTTCGTCGCGCCTTCTCCATCACGCACTATTGCTTGTGCTAATTTGACACAAACTTCTGTGACAGTTTGGCAAAAGGGCGCGTATGCAGCATGCTCAAAGCTATCAATTGTGACTTTTCCCTGCCCAGTAGCAACCAGCATACAAGCATCATTCGTAGAAGTGTCTCCGTCAATGGAGATACGATTAAAACTCTGATTCACAGCTTGATTGAGGCAAGCTTGTAGCACATGAAGAGGAACAACAGCATCGGTGGCAATAAATGCCAGCATCGTTGCCATATCTGGTCTAATCATGCCCGCACCTTTGGCAATGCCTGTCACAGTCACTGTTTGTTCGTCGATAGACAGCTGCACCGATGCGCCTTTGGGCACAGAATCTGTGGTCATAATGGCATTGGCCGCTTTTTCCCAACCTTGCGTATCAAGGGTTGCTAAAGCTGTTGGTAAAGCGGCACGGATTTTTTCCACTGGCAAGGCTGCTCCAATTACACCGGTAGAAAATGGTAACACTTCATCAACAGCGCAATTGCTTAACTGTGCCACCGCCTCGCAACAACTAAAGGCATCATGCAAACCCTGCTCTCCCATTCCAGCGTTGGCATTGCCCGAATTAATTAAGAAAAAACGTGGCGTGGCGCTTGCCAAATGTTGTTTTGCAATAGTGACAGGTGCCGCACAAAAAGCATTGCGCGTAAAAACAGCAGCGCAACTACTTTGCTGTGGTAATTCAAATAAAGCCAAATCATCGCGTTGTGTGTTTTTTATTTGAGCACAAGCGGTGCCGATCTTAATACCCGCAATGGGCGAAAGGGGAAGTAATTCTGGTAAGAAGTTAATAGTCATTTTTTGTGGGACTCAATTTCGAGGAAAGCTAACCCTGAACCAAATATCGTTTGAAAATAATTTAGGCTTATCTAATTTATTTTCGTTCATTAAAACAAACAGGCGTTTGATACCTTCGCCTATATAGCGTTTCCTGATTGTTTAAAGTGAGTACAACGGATTTGTTCCTAAACGGATTATTCTTGCCAGGTTAATCCATTTAGGAACAATATCCAAAGAGGATATGTGTGTAGGGTGGATGACGACTTCCACTCGACACATATTTTTTTAATTCAAATCGATGGTGACTTTTGTTCCTACAGGAGCATGATGAGAACAAGGATGCGTAACATCATTGCGTAATTCTACCATGACAAGCTTTGTACTTCTTACCTGAGCCGCAAGGACAGGGTTCGTTACGCCCTATTTTACGTTCTCTTCTGACAAAAGGTCGTTTTGGAGGTGGTCCTGATTTTTGGGAATCTTTCGCGTCTGCCACTTCATTATTCAATCCTTCTACCTTGGCATGTCTAAATTTCATCCGCACATTTTTTCGTCGTTCTTCTTCCACAGCCTCAACTTCCGCTTGGGTGCGAATTTGCACTTTGGAAACAATGCCAACAACTTCGCGCTTGATTTTTTCGAGCAGTTTGGAAAACATCTCAAATGCTTCACGCTTATATTCATGCTTCGGATTTTGGTGAGCGAAGCTGCGTAGATGGATGCCTTGACGTAAGTGATCCATGGCTGCTAAATGTTCTTTCCAATGAGCATCAAGCACTTGTAACATCACCGCTTTTTCAAAATGGCGTACCACTTCGATTCCAACGAGACGTTCTTTTTCCGCGTAAACGTCGAGAATGGCATCCTCTATTTTGTCGCGTAACGGTTCTTCATGTAAAGTATCATCTTCTTCCAGCCATCTGGCTATCGGTAAACGTTGTCCAAAAACTTGTTCTATCGCCTCTTCAAGCCCAGGTAGATTCCACAATTCTTCTAAGCTTTGTGGCGAAATATAGGCATCTATCACTTTTGTGAGCACATCATGACGAATGGCTTTGATGGTGTCCTCAACGGAATTAACTGCCATCAATTCGTTGCGTTGTTCGTAGATAATTTTACGTTGATCATTGGCAATGTCGTCATATTCAAGCAATTGCTTACGAATATCGAAATTATGCCCTTCAACTTTGCGTTGTGCGTTTTCAATCGCCCTAGTTACCCAAGGATGTTCAATCGCCTCCCCTTTTTCCATGCCCAGCTTTTGCATTAAATTTGAAACACGCTCTGAGGCAAAAATTCGCATCAAATTGTCTTTTAGGGACAAGTAGAAGCGACTAGAGCCAGGATCACCTTGCCGTCCAGAACGCCCACGCAGCTGGTTATCAATGCGTCGTGATTCATGGCGCTCTGTGCCAATGATGTGCAATCCACCACTTTTGAGCACAGCTTCATGAAGTTCCTGCCACTCTTGACGCAATTTTTCAACCTTAGTCTCATCAGGATTCTCGCCCAGGACTTTGATTTTTGCTTCAAGATTGCCCCCTAACACAATATCTGTACCGCGTCCTGCCATGTTGGTGGCGATGGTCACTGTCCCAGGACAGCCAGCTTGTGCAATAATTTGGGCTTCCTGTTGATGAAATCGGGCATTCAAAACTTGATGTTTAATTTTTTCTTTATGCAAGCGCTTTGACAAATTTTCAGAATTTTCAATCGAAGTGGTACCAACTAAAACAGGTTGTCCACGTTCTTGGCAATCTTTAATGTCCTCAACAATGGCATCATATTTTTCCTCCGTTGTGAGATAAACTAAATCGCCCATGTCATTACGTATCATGGACTTATTGGTGGGAATAACCAATACTTCTAGCTTATAAATATGTTGAAATTCATAAGCTTCTGTATCTGCCGTTCCCGTCATCCCAGACAATTTGTTGTACAGGCGAAAAAGGTTCTGGAAAGTGATAGAAGCCAACGTTTGGTTTTCGTTTTGAATCTCCACACCTTCTTTGGCTTCAACAGCTTGATGTAATCCATCAGACCAACGCCGCCCTGGCATCTGCCGCCCAGTAAATTCATCAATAATAATCACTTGGTTATTTTTGACAATGTAATCGACATCACGTTGAAAAAGGGTATGGGCGCGTAGGGCTGCGTGAACATGGTGCATCAAGCTAATATTGGAAGCCGCATACAAGCTTTTACCTGGTTTGAGTATGCCTTCCTTGATTAAAGCTTCTTCAATATGTTGATGACCTTCATCACTCAAGGTGACTTGCTTATGTTTTTCATCGACATAATAATCGCCAGGCACTTCGACTTCTTCATCTTTTTCTGTTTCTCGTTCTTGTGGTTTTAAATGAGGCACAACAACATTGATGCGCCGGTATAAATCAGAATTGTCAGCGGTGGGACCAGAAATAATCAGCGGTGTACGGGCTTCATCAATAAGAATGGAGTCCACTTCGTCAACGATGGCAAAATTTAACTCTTGTTGCACCTTATCATCGATGCTAAAAGCCATGTTATCGCGCAAATAATCAAAACCAAATTCGTTATTGGTGCCATAGGTAATGTCGGCCCCATACGCCTCACGCTTTTCGGTAGGTGACATGCCCGATAAGCTGACACCGACTGTCATGTCTAAAAATTGATAAATGTGTCCCATCCATTCAGCATCACGCTGTGCTAAATAGTCGTTGACAGTCACAATATGGACACCTTTACCAGATAAGGCATTTAGATAGGCCGCTAAGGTAGCCACTAAAGTTTTACCTTCACCAGTACGCATTTCCGCAATTTTGCCTTGGTGCAATACCATGCCGCCAATAAGCTGCACATCAAAATGGCGCATATTCAAGGTGCGTTTACCAGCTTCACGAACGGTGGCAAAGGCTTCTGGTAGTAAATCGTCTAAGGAGGCCCCCCCATCTATGCGTTCACGAAATTCTGCTGTTTTGGCTTTTAATTGGTCATCAGTTAGGGCGGATATAGAGGGCTCCAAGGCATTAATTTGTTTTACCACCTTGAACATGCGTTTGACAATCCGGTCATTACGGCTGCCAAAAATTTTAGCAAAAAAATTATTGATCATGATATAAGGATTAACCGTATCAGTTGAATTGGGTAAACATCCTAAATGGGACTCAAAACGAAAGAAACCAAGTTAAACTTAACTTGGTTTCTCAATGGGCAGGTGGTAAGGAGTTGCTAAAATTTTAAAGTCTTAAAAGAGGGGTGTAGCTTTAAGACACTATTTTTTTGTCAATTTGACGTATTTACTTAATGATATGTTCTCTAACAATGTAAAAATTTCCATTGCCCCTAAATACCTGAGTGGATTGATTGCAACACCACTTTGTCGTACCTCAAAATGAAGATGTGGTCCTGTGGAACGTCCAGTTGAGCCGACTTTGGCGATTTTTTGGCCCTTTACCACGTATTCTCCGGCTTTGACTAAAAGCTTACTGTTATGAGCATAACGGGTGGTGTACATCTCGCTATGCTCAATTTCAACCAATAGCCCATAAGCCCCCACACGTTTGGCGCGCAAAACAACGCCGTCTTCTACTGCAAATACTGCAGTCCCCGTTTTGGCGGCAATATCGATGCCCTTATGCATACGTTTACCGCGCCAGCCAAAAACTGAAGAAACGCGGCCTTTTTTCACAGGCCAGCCAGCTGGTAGACTCACTTTACGGGAACGGTATTTCTGCAACATTTTTTTTGAAACAACTTTGATTGCAACATCCTTTTGACTAAAAGAGGTTTTATGCAATGACTGCGGTGGTGACAACGGGATGATTTTTGAAGTCCATGAGACAGAACGCACTTTTTTACCGGTGAATGGTTGTGGGGAGATAATCTCGTCCCAAGAGAGAGTAAAATCTGGTTGTTGCGCCAACCGCTGTTTTAGTCGGGGTTGTGATGTAGTGACCCGCAATGCCAGCTTTTCTTTTTGAAAAAGTGCATGTTTAGGGGTATGGAGTCTCATAGCAAAAAGCTGCTTGTCATCCCCGTGCTGAGCGGAATAGCTAACATTCGTCACCATCAAAATCGAAACGAAAGCTGCTGGCACGAAAATTGAAGGAATCATGCGATTTGCCTTTACAAGTTTTTTTCCGATAGTGTTCATCATTTTTTTTCTCTGTTCTGTTAATGGTTAATTGTTAATAGCTAAAATTAATTATTAATGTTGCCATTAACTATTAACAATTAACCATCAAAAATATTATGAAATCCGTATATGAGTTAATGGCAAATTCTTCTGGCGATTTAAATCGTTTATTCCAGCGTTGCCAAATTCTTAAACGACTTGAAAAAATTCTCCATGCCAGTCTACCTGTGCCATTAAATCAACATTGTCGTGTTGCTAATTTACAAAATAAAATTTTGGTGATACACACCAATTCTTCTCTTTGGGCAACCCGATTGCGCTATATGGCTCCTGATCTTTTGCGCCAATGGGGGCAAAATCGAACTATACCTGCCATTGATCAAATAGAAATCAAGGTACGTCCCACGATAGAAAGCAGTTAGTTCATGAGGATTAATAATAATGAAAACTAAATAAAATTGCAAGGTTATTTTATAATTTTAATTCATTACTTTAATATTATCTTATAATTAATTGATTTTATTTAATTTTATTTGATAATTTCAATTGATGCCCAACGAAACATGAATTCCATCCGACAAATTCGATCTCGCATAATATAATAAAAAATCATTTAAATTACAAGGTTATTTTATATATTTAACTCGATGTTCAAGTTAGTTAATTAGAATATTATGATATTTTAATAAAA
>CAYFOB010000219.1:0-6874 GCA_964344525.1 uncultured Thiomargarita sp. | reverse complement strand
AGCTTAGCGAAGGACATCTCTTTTCCAAAGCGCGGCTGGGCGACTCCAAAATACCTGAAAACTTATGATTCAATACTTAAATTTTAAGAATCACAAATTATTTAGGGACAAGTTTCTAAGGAATCGCAATTTCTTCAATCAATTGTTTGACTAAAGCTTCGGTATTTGGCTCTTCACTCATTGCAAGGAGTCGATGTCCGATAACGCCAGGCAATATTGTTTGTACATCTTCAGGAACAACATGATCACGTCCTTGCATTAATGCCCAAGCTTGAGCGCAGTGTAATATGGCTAATCCTGCACGGGGAGACAAGCCTGCTCGATAGCGCGGTGATTGTCGGCTAAATTCTAAAATGGCTTGTAAATAATCTATCAAAGCCTCAGCAACATGGACTTGTGGCACAGCATTTTGTATGTCCAAAAGTTCTTGAACGGAGAGCGTTGGCGCGATTTCAGCAATGATTTCTCGACGATCTCGTCCCTTTAGCAAGGCGCGTTCCGTCTCATGATTAGGATATCCAAGTGCTAAGCGCATCATAAAGCGATCTAATTGCGACTCAGGCAGTGGAAATGTGCCAATTTGGTGTAGCGGATTTTGGGTTGCCAACACAAAAAAGGGCGTGGGCAAAGGACGGGTTTCACCTTCCACCGTGACTTGATGTTCTCCCATTGCTTCTAATAAAGCACTTTGCGTTTTTGGTGTGGCGCGGTTAACTTCATCAGCTAACACCATTTGAGCAAAAATAGGACCAATATGAAATTTAAATTGTCCCACTTCTTTATCATAAATTGACACACCGAGAATATCAGCAGGGAGCAAATCGCTGGTAAATTGAATCCGTTGAAAACTCAAGCCAAGTACTCGTGCTAGGATATGAGCAAGCGTTGTTTTACCAACCCCGGGCATGTCTTCAATCAAAACATGTCCACGCGCCATCAAGCAAGCGAGGGTTAAACGAATTTGTAATTCTTTACCAAGAATGACTTGGCTTGTTTGAGCAACAACGTTGTCGAGCGTTTTTTTGATGTCAGGCATAAGGTTTTTTTAAAGAAATTTTCCCACCGCGGCAACAATAATCGTTATTAATCCCAACCATAAATTTGTGGCAATCAGTTGACGAATGCGGGCTAAGTTTTTGCCTGCCTCTGGAAAATTCTTATCAGCTACTGCTTGTTGTAAGGCTGGGAAAGGCATAAAAAAAATGTACACAAAAATAACTGTCATCACGGCAGCTATTGTCAACATGATATGGATGTACGCCCCTACTTCACCCATACCCCCATAATATTCGAAAATCAACCAAAAACCGGTCCCCCATAACAGCGCGACTGATGCCCACACCCATGGAAAAAAGCGTGTTAAGACTTGTGACATCAGTGGCAAACGCAATGGGGGCTCAAGCAAACTGGTTGCTACGGGACGTAAGGCAAAATGGGCGAAAAACATGCCACCTATCCAAATGACAGCAGAAAGAAGGTGTAAGCTTATGGCAATGCCTATTATGGTGGCAGGATAACTTATCGTAGACATTTAGATTTTTCCTTTGGTTAAATAAAAACTTATGTATAAGCCATCACATAAAAAAACATCAAGTGTAGGCGATACCATTGTCATGGGAATGGGAAAAACCGGACTAGCTTGTATCAATTTTTTAATGAAAAATCATATTTCAGTGCGCGTCATGGACAACCGCTCAAAGCCCCCCGGTTTGACAACACTTAAGCAAACATTCCCAGAAATACCCTACATCATTGGTCATTTTGATATGGCGCAATTGGCGCAAGCGGCTGAAATTGTTATTAGTCCTGGATTGTCGGTGCAAGAACCAGCCCTGGCACAAGCAAAAGCGGCTGGTGTACCCATTATCAGTGAAATTGAACTCTTTGCCCGTTATGTTAACGCCCCTGTCGTTGCTATCACCGGTTCTAATGGTAAAAGTACCGTTACGACGCTCCTGGGCGAAATGGCTAAACAAGCTGGGTGGCGGGCGCAAGTCGGTGGTAATTTGGGTACGCCCGCCCTTGACTTATTATGTACGCCTGCTCCCGATTTATATATATTAGAATTATCCAGTTTTCAACTAGAAAGCACTTTTTCATTAAATCCAAAAGCTGCAGTAGTACTCAATATCAGCGAAGATCACATGGATCGTTACGCTAATTTGGTTGAATATATGGCGGCTAAGCAACAAATTTATCAAGGTGATGGCACCGCCATCATTAACGCCGATGATCCTCATGTGATTACCATGCGCCCGCCCCAGCGTCAATATCTCAGTTTCAGTCTGCGTGACAATCAGGGTGATTTTAGAATCTGTCAATGTCATGGAGAATGGTATTTTGTTCGCGCTCATAATAGCGCATTTACGCCGCTATTGCCCACAAAAAAAATGCGCTTGCAAGGGGCCATCATGCGAAGCAATGCCTTAGCTGCGCTGGCGCTGGCTGAAGCGGTGGGGTTGCCTCAATCATCAATATTAAACGCACTGCAAACATTTCAAGGTTTACCTCATCGCTGCGCTTGGGTGACAAATAGGCAAGGCGTTGATTGGTATAACGATTCCAAAGGCACTAACGTTGGTGCAACAATTGCGGCTATTCAAGGCTTAGAAAAACCAGGGCACATTATTCTCATTGCCGGAGGCGATGGCAAAGGCGCAGATTTTGCGCCTTTAACAAAAGTGGTGGCACAACATTGTCGTGCCTGTGTACTAATAGGACAAGATGCGCCCCTAATTGGTGATGTATTAATGGGCTCTGTACATTATGCTCAGAGCATGGAAGACGCAGTGGCGCAAGCGGCAGCTTTAGCAACGCCCGGTGATGCTGTGTTACTATCGCCGGCATGTGCCAGTTTTGACTGGTTTACAAATTATGAACACCGAGGGCAGGTATTTGAGGCGGCAGTAAAGCAATTAAGTGCTTAATAGTAATCTGAACTGTGATTTATGTGATTTTTAGGATTTTTATGAGGATTTTTTGAGCGCGATTTTTTTATCACATAAATCACAGTTCATCACCTTTCATCACAAAAATCACAGTTCAAAATTATTTGCTGCATAAGGCAAATTTAATTCGATGGTTACCCCTTCTTTTTGAGTACAGTTATAGGCTTGGCATGTGCCGCCCGCTTCCCAGATGAGTGAAGCCACCATTGACAAGCCTAAACCGACACCTTTAATCTCTCCAGTAAAATACTTTTCTCCCTGATAATAAGGCATCCACATATTAGCAAGTTGCTCTGGCGACAGCGCTATACCATCATCACAAACTTGGAGACAAATATTTTCAGGCTTTTTAGCTATTTTAACCTCTACAGTGGGCGTCTCCTTGGGGTGAAATTTTTTTGCATTTGAAAAAATTTCCGTCAAAATAATTTCCACACCCTGAGGGGAAATAGCTATACAAACATCCTCAATTTCATCTAATAGAGAAAGATGAACATCTTTAATGCCCAACCTCTCCGATATCGTCGTGATAATTAACAATATATGCGTCACAAAACAAGGTTCTTGTTTGCATTGGGGCATGCTAGATGCAGCCATGTAGTCAAGAATCTCCTCAATTTCAGATTGAAGGCGAATTCTTCCATCATTGATCATTTTGAGCCATTTTTCTATTTTAGCTTCTGCAAAATTGCGAAAATTATCCAAAAGATACTGACTTCCACTAAAACCAATCAGTGGCGTTCGCAATTTATGGTTGATTTGCGAATGGAGTGTCCACTGTTGTCTGTTAGCCACAATTGTATCTGTCACATCACGCAAATGGATTAAATACTTTTCATCTGAATCCGTTTCCATTTCCATCATATCAACTTGGAGCCAAAATGCTTGGGCATTTTTTGTTTCAGGGCGCACGAGATAGCGGGGTAACTTTATCAATTTTGAATCAATTGGCAAAGGTTTTTCTTGTGTGGCATCTACTTGATGGTAATGTTTAGCCACAAGTTCCAAAAAACTTTCAGTGATGGACTCATCTTTGCTCAGCGATTGACTTAAGTAAAAACGGGCTTTGGAATTGGCATAAAGTATCTGGTTATCATTATTGAGTAATAGGTAAGCCTCGTCAGTTTTTTCAATCATCCACTTAAACTTGTTCTGCTCTGTGAGTAAGCGGCGATAGCGGTTGAGATTCGTAATGCTTTGCACCCGTGCCCGCAATTCGAGATTATCATAAGGCTTAGAAACGAAGTCATCTGCCCCCATTTTAAGAGCTTGTAGCCGCGATTCACGATCATCTAAAGCGGTAACCATGATAATGGGCACTTTGCCTAAAACAGCATCTGCGCGTAAATGTTGGCATACTTCAAAACCATCCATACCAGGCATCATCACGTCTAAAAGGATAACATCTGGCATTAGCTGCGCCGCTTTAGTCAAAGCTTCTTTTCCATTACTGGCAAAGGCTAAGTCATAACCTTGGGGGCTTAGCAGCCCTTCTAAAACCTCATGCATAGCGAGTTGATCATCAACGATGAGAATTGTACTTTTGGGTTGCATAGTTAAAAATTTTTTATTAAATCTTTGGACTCCAAAATACCTGAAAATATCTGGTTCAGTGCTTACTAGGCACTTATCTTGGATTTTTTCGTGTGCTTTTGACACTAGTTATCAGTTATCAGTTATCAAGAGATGATAAGAACCAATTGATTTTTTGTTGACACAATATTATAAAATTCACTACAATGCGAATCACCTTATATATTGCGCTAGCATGGTAGCAAATTTTGTTATTAATCTAAAGTTTATCAAAGGACAAAAAAAATGGCTTCAAACCTTTCTACAAAACTTGAAGATTTATGTCCCATTGTCTTGTATGGACAACCACTCTCTGCCCAAAATAGGCTTTTTGATACCGTATCTATTCCAAAGGCCTCACTTGAGTGCAAGAAGAATGCCGTATGCTTTGCTAAAAATATCAAAAAAGCTAAACTGCTAAAGGAAAACTTAAATTTTACCAGTGAAATTCCTGCATACGTATCTCATCCTGCTAAAAAATCTAAACTTTTATCCTATCCCAAATCTACCGAAATTCCTACGAAAAAAATCTTTCTCTTTGTTTTGATGCACTGCAACAAATCTAGCTTTTCAGAAAAATCATTTATTTCGTTTGCTTGACTGTTGAGTCCAAAACAAATCTTGGATTCCTTTTTTTTTAATTCGTTGTATTTGATCTTCTAGGACATCCTAAAATGAAACAAAATGTGAGTAATGGGATTATTGCAGAAGGGATGAACTCTGAAAATCAATTACATTTCCAAAATGGAAATGGGACACGCGCTTCTGAGAAAAGAAATATTGTCTTAGAAGGCGCTAGACAATTAACTTTGGAGGTGCAAAAAGAAATACAAAATTTGTGTCTTTATTTCCCAAAGCTACAACAGGAGATACCTATAGAAAAAATCGGAAAAGAAATCGAAATCATAGGAGTCGGATCCGCCGGAATCGTTCTTGAAGACAAAAGAATGAATACCGTTATGAAAGTTGGGAGAAATGAAGTGGAACAGGCTGCGCTCAAAGAGGAAAGAGAAAATCATGAAATTTTTTCTTATTTGATCAATAAAGAAAAAAGGAAAGAAAAAATTCCTCAATGGATAAAAATTCCTAAAACTGTGAAAATATTTGGTACTCTCTATAAAATGATAAAAGTCAATGGACCTTCTCTCTATCAACTTGATTTGTTATTTAACCCAAGCTTAAGAGAGTTTAGAGAAACTGTACTGATAGGGATTCATCAAGAAAAAGAAGCGCTTTCTCCAGAAGAAAACTTTTTTCATACCCTTGACACTTTTATCAACATTCCAGAATACCAAATAGCGAAAATGTTTCCCTTTTTCAGACCTCAAGAGGCTGGTGACAGAAATGCAGAACTTGTCATGGATTTATTTTTCCCAGAAAAAGCAGATGATTTTAGAAAAGCGCTTAAACATCTGCAAGAACAAGGCATTGAGCATGCTGATCTCCATTCTGGAAATGTACTTCTTGATAAACGAAAAATCATACAAAGCCTTATCAAACGAGAAAAAAATCATTATCGATTTTGGAAAAATCAACATTGATGAAGAAAGAATCAAAAAGCTTCATCCTGAAATTTTTTCTTTAAAAAAAAAATGAATACTATATTTCATAGTGAAAAAATGATTGATGGTGTTACCATCAGAAATAGCATTGCTTCACCTGGCGCATTGATGGAAGCAATTGAAACTATTTCTGATAGGTCTAAAATGATTATTTATGATCCTAGCAAAAATGAAGATGTTGAATATCGTGATATTGAACAAAGTAATCGTATTTACTTAGAGGACGGAATATATGCTTCGTATACTGGTTGTGGTTCATTTGTTACTTTTTATCCAACGGCAAAAGCAAGAGGAGAAGCAAAAAACTTGTTTCACAAATTAGAGGCTGAAATTTTTTCGACAAAAGAGATTCAAATTCCAACCATATGTGCAGAATTTGATCTTTATGAAAACTCAAAAACGATACCTTGTTTATATTTAGAAGCTGAAGAAAGAGGAGAAGGACAAACATGCAATGGTATGATATATGGCGTCATCGTCAATCCCCAGTCTTATGCTCGAAACAAGAAACAAGTCAAAAAGAGAACGGCTTATAGTACAATGCTCTTGCACAAAGGGAAGCGTTTTACCATTCCATCCCCAAATTTTTCGCGATCAAAACATGAATTATTGATTCCTGGTTAAAAATTTTTGAAACGGCCAAACCAATCTGACAGGTTTTTAGGAGGAAAAAAACTTAAAACCTGTCAGGTTAAATTAAGGAAACCCTTTTTATGCGAGAATTTAATACATCAGGGCCCTGTAACCCTGCTCTACACTACACCGTCATGCGTGAAGTCCTAATCGCAGAAG
>CAYFOB010000218.1:6309-6890 GCA_964344525.1 uncultured Thiomargarita sp. | reverse complement strand
AGTAATCCGTGTAGTTATTCATGGGTTTTAGAAATAGATTGCGTAACATCAGTTAAACATATTCAAAACGATATAGCAAACGTTTTTTCGGATTATGATTTGCAAAAAACCGTGATTTTGAATTATGGAGTATAATTTTTAAAATGAAAAATATAATCTTAGGCATAGAAACCTCCTGCGACGAAACCGCGGTGGCTTTATACGACACAGAGCAAGGGCTATTAGGGCATGCGCTTTATAGCCAAGTAGACATACATGCTCAATATGGTGGCGTTGTACCAGAATTAGCTTCTCGTGATCATGTTCGCAGATTAATCCCCTTAATCAAAACACTACTCAGCGAAAGTCAAATTCAGAAAATTGATGGCATCGCATACACCGCGGGTCCTGGATTAATAGGGGCTTTATTGGTTGGCGCTGCGGTGGGGCGTAGTTTAGCTTGGGCATGGCATGTACCAGCCATTGCTGTACATCACATGGAAGGGCATTTGCTCGCCGCCATGCTTGAAAAACCCGCACCCACTTTCCCTTTTTTAGCTTTATTGGTATCAGGGGGACATACGCAACTGGTAGAAGTCACA
>CAYFOB010000218.1:5886-6299 GCA_964344525.1 uncultured Thiomargarita sp. | reverse complement strand
CAGCAGTGGGCAAATACAAGGTATTGGGAGAATCAGTTGATGACGCGGCGGGTGAAGCATTTGATAAAACGGCAAAATTGCTGGGATTAGGATATCCAGGGGGACCAGCAATTGCGCGTCTGGCAAAACAGGGCAACCCTAATGCCTTTCATTTTCCCCGCCCCATGACGCAACGCGCTGGTTTAGATTTCAGTTTTAGCGGCTTAAAAACACATGTTTTGACCACTTGGCAAGCGCAAGACCAAAATGAACAAACTCGTGCGGACGTTGCTCGCGCTTTTGAAGATGCAGTAATAGACACTTTAGCCATTAAATGCCGTCGAGCCTTGCAACAAACGGGGTTAAAAAGTTTAGTCATAGCTGGTGGTGTGGGGGCCAATCAAGGACATGATTCATATCTCCCATGGCCCGGT
>CAYFOB010000218.1:0-5876 GCA_964344525.1 uncultured Thiomargarita sp. | reverse complement strand
GGGAAAAAAATGGGCGTGGCAGTGTATTACCCTCGCACAGAATTTTGTACTGACAATGGTGCGATGATTGCCTATGCGGGTGCTTTACGGCTTGCGGCGGGACAGTCTGAACCGTTGGCCTTTGGTGCGCGCTCACGTTGGTCAATGAATGCGCTGGATGCTCAAAGAAAAACCTGACAGGTTGAATTAAATAAATATTATTTATTTAAATAATAAAAAAATAAAATATAAAAAAATGCAAAAAACGCTTGCATCAACCAAATTAAACTGGTTATAATACGCGCCGTCGGTTGAGGAGTACTCAATCAATTTCGGAGCGTGGCGCAGCCTGGTAGCGCACCGCCATGGGGCGGCGGGGGGCGCGAGTTCAAATCTCGCCGCTCCGAAAATCTTCCTTCAACAAAATCAAATCTCTTCTCCTACACTCATTTTCAAGATTTTTCCACACAAATCGTATACACAATTTGCACCGAAGTCGTGCACTCCAAAATATTCCTCATTAAAAAAAGCGCAACTTATGGCGATATCCCCAAAAAATACCCACCCAACATGTTAAAATACCTTAATTTTGGCGCCATAAATTTTTGAGGGAGGTCAATCATGTCAGACGATTTGGTAATCGCACAGGTAACTGACCTACACATTGGAGCATCAGATGTCCTGTTTAAAGGTATAAAGGTACGTCAACAATTTACAAAAGTGCTAAAGGCTCTTGCAAAAAAACCATTGGATTTGTTGGTTTTATCCGGTGATTTGGCTGCCAATGAAGGAGAGCCTGAAGCTTATGCCTGGATAAAGCAAACATTAGCAAGCTTTCCTTGCCCATACATTGTGATGGCAGGCAATCATGATCATGTTATACGCATGAAAACAGCATTTAGACTACCAGACAATGATGTTTCGCAAGGAATGTTGTATTTTAGTCGCAACATTAAAGGAAAATCTTTAATGTTCTTAGATAGCTCATCCTATCGCATTGCAAAACAACAACTTGAGTGGTTAGCGACGCAAATGAGTGACTGTGAAGATTCAGTGTTGTTATTTGTACATCACCCACCGCTGCTGTGTGGTTGTCAATTTATGGATGAGCGCTATGCTTTGCAAAATATCGATGAAGTATGGCAAGAATTGGCGCAGTTTTCCAAAATTCAACATATTTTTTGTGGACATTATCATACTGACAAAACTGTTACCAAAGAGGGTAAATCTGTTCATATCACCCCATCGACAATTTTTCAAATTGATACAGAAAATCCGCAATTTGCTATTGATCATACCAAACCGGGTTGGCGCATTATTGAATGTGAAGAAAACTACGTGGAAACCTATGTTGAATACTTATAAATAACATGCAGGACAGGGGACTTTTAACCCTGTCTGAATTTTTGTGCTGCGTTAAGCGCCCATAGACTTATCATCCCCATTAAACACGATATTCATCATAAAACAATGACTTAGTAATAGGCGTTTTTTTTGTGTTAGTATTTGCTAATATTCTTATTTTCATTAAAAAAATTAACAAGATATAATGCATTCTTCATCATCAAGTTTTTTTTGTAGTGAATAAATAAAAAATCTTGATGTCCATACAATTATTTTTGTTAGCACGAAGAATAAAATTATGAATACCGAAATAATTGGGCAAAGTTGGGACAAATTGGCTGATAAACGCGCCGCTTTGGGACATACGTTTTTTGAACGTTTGCTTGAGCAATATCCTAAATATAAACCCGTTTTTCCAGAATCCGCGAGCAAACGATTGGAAAAACTGGTGCGGACCCTAGCGCTTGTCGCCAGAATGGACGAACCTGAAGTGGTACATCCACAGATGATACGATTGGGTAATGACTACCGCCAATTCAACTTAGCACAGGAAGATTTGGTAAATTTTAAACAAGTATTTTTGGACGTGTTAGGGGAATATTGTCGTAAATATAGCCCTGAGGCTTGGGATGAGGCCTGTGTGGAAGCTTGGAATCAAGCCCTTGAAGAACATGTGATCCCATACATGGCACAAGGCTTGAACGATAACATGACCCCTTCTCAAAGAAAGAGAATCATCAATATGCAAACCGCAGCCGGCAATCAACTGTCAGGCACGATTATCAGTCTTAAAGAGGAGTCCTTGTTTGTCGAAGTGCTACTTAAACTTGACGGGGGAGATCAACTTGCTGCGATAATCACCCCGGTAGGCGTGAATAACTTAGGTTTAACCATAGGCAGTCAAGCTTATGCCCTGATCAAACCGCCTCACATTATGCTGATGCACGCAGATACAGGGCTTAAAGTCAGCGCTAGAAATCATTTTTGTGGCAAAGTGATTAAGGAAGAAGTCGGCACAATAAACACCAGAGTCACATTGCAACTCAAAAGTGGCAATATTTTCCAAGCCCTTGTGAGTAAGGAAAACCTCGCCGAGTTGGACATTAAGGAAGGGGAACGAGTGTGTTGTGCGTTCAGAGCCATTGATGTGATTTTGGCTGTTGAAAACGAATTCTGACATTTGGAATGTCGTGCTTTTCTGGTATTTTCAATTTGATTGTCTGAATCAGAATTTGCAGCTTTGCATAGTTTGATTCTGATTCAGACTCCCAAAATTTATAGTTCAGTACTTTTCTTATAAAAAATCCCTAGAGTTGACTTATCCTTTCTCAATTGCCCAATTTCATGAGGCAAACTTTTAAACTTATTATCAGTCAAATTAAGATAGCTTAATACTCCTAATTGCTCAATTTCTTGGGGTAAACTTTTCAATTTGTTACCACTTAAATCCAAGTGCCTGAGCATTTTCAATTGAGCAATATTGGCACCTACAGACGTTAATTGATTATTTTCAATCAACAACTTTTCCAACTTGGGCAATTGATAAACAACGGGTGGAATTTGGGAAAATTGATTCTTCGTTAATATCAGAGTTCGCAATTCCTTTAATTGAATTAGTTCCGGTGGTAAATCCTTAAGAGAATTATTTTCAAGATTCAAGGTTTTCAGTTGAGAAAATTTTGCAACTTCTGGAATTAAAGCCGTTAAACGGTTATAACAAAGAATAAGCGTTTCTTTTTCAGGGCGATTTACCATTTGAGTTTTATAATGAATTAAGGAGCACCAACAAGCCACGAACTTTTACCATAAAGCAAAAATTATGCCATCTTATAGACGAAAATTTAATATTCAATAACTTAAATAAAAATTAAAGATAGCTCAAAATAAAAACACATAATAAAGTTCTTATTTATTGCAATTTGCAATGAAAAATGCAAAATTATTGCAAATTGCAAGAATTATCTGAATCAGAATTTTAGAAAGTTAAGCAAAAAAAATGTGCAAAGCGTTGCTGTGAAACGCCTGTTTTCCAAACGGAGATATTAATGGAACTGACTCACGAAGACAATTTACGCCTCAATGTCTTACTCGCCAACAAAGTACAAGCCATCCGTATTGACGAATCCAAAATGATCGTCTACGGCTTATCTGAAAAAGGCGAAGCAAAAATACAACTACACCCTAATTCCCACGATGAACAATATTGTCGTCTAGTGCGTGAATTAATTTCAGGGCAAATTTTAGCATCACCGGGTGGCTATCCCGTTTATTTGAAACGCTGGACTCGCATGGGGCAGATGAAAGATAAGCGTTTAGAGCAACTACTCATGCTTGGAGAACCAGAGGCAGTGGTAGCAGTGGTACATGCACCTGGATTGACACCAGAATTAGCACGTCGCGCTTGGTGGGCGATGCCGGATGCTGCTAATGCGAGGAGCATGTTGAAAAATAAAAGCGTTACTCAAAGTGCGTTAGGCAAAGAATTGGCGAGGTATTTAATTGAATTTATGCCATTTGAAGAAGAAGCCATTTATATCATTGAATCTGTGCGCCTCGTTTTGCAACCTGGCTTGATTGATGAAGAAATACGACAAAAACTTTGGCAAAAAGGACGTAGCAAAAATGCCTACTTACTCGGCTTTTTATGGACGCAACCTGATGATTTACCTAAACCCTTGCCAGCACGCACTGACGCGGCTCAAATTCAAGCCACATTAACGCCCTTAATCACCCAAAATAATCAGCTGGCTCAACAATTAGTAAGAATCAGCAGCCCAGCAGGGCAAACTTTTTTAGATAGCTGTGAGCGTGTTTTGCGTAAACCCTCTAATCAAGATGTTGTCAACACACTCTTTGAAATCATCGCAAACTATTTTGAAAGCATCCGTCCCAGCAACTACGATGATGAAATGAACATGACCACTTTGATAGAACGTGCCAACCGTTTATGCGACACTTCAGTTGAACAACGAGAAGTGTTAGCAACAATGCCAGAAGTGAGCAAATCAATACAAGCAATGCTCATACTATCAGGATTACGCTACTCAATATTACGCCCCATTTTTTCGCGCACAACGGCAATTGGTAGTTTAATGCGTAAAAAATTAACCCCAGTGACAGAACCCATTTTGGAACAATTTGCGATTTTGCGGAAAAAGAGTTAAAACGCTCATTTCATATCAATTCAATTTTAAGCTTAAACAAAACACCCATTTCTTCAAATTCGACTTTGTTTCCCATTGCCTTAATAATCATAGGAATTCCACGCCCTAATCCATCAAAATAGCGTAAATTATCCAGATATTTAACCAAAAAGATATTACGCGGCGCGGAATTACCATAACGTATCTTATCCAAAGTCAACGTATTGGGTAAATTGCCCGGTGACGTAATTTCTAAACGATCCTGAAAAAGATAAACCGCTATTTTGCGCTGGCTGATCGAATAATCTCGATGTGTTACCGCATTGACTATGGCTTCACGGATAACTTTGCGGGGAATTAAAATATTTTCTTTGCGCTGGTTACCTTCTATAGTGGAAGAAACGGGTAAAAACAGTTGTACTAAGCTAAGCGTTTTGTCAATCAGTTCTGGTAAAGTGCCAGTAATTTCTTTTTTATCAATTAATTCATCCGTAATTTCTGTGCCCTTAAATACTGCAAAAGTAATAGCAGCTTGTGGAAGACGGCGTTGTGGTTGTTTGCCAAATAAGAGCAAACCACCAACTGTCGTCACCGTTTCACCTTCATATTGCGTCAAAATATCGGCATTGTGCAAAATACTTTCTTGTTCTACGGTTTCTAAATCAGCAAAAGGAATATCGTAATAAGTTTGGTAATAGTTGCCAATAAGGCTTAAATCCAAATCTTTAAAGCAAGTATTTGCTATTGGGGCGATGTCAAAATGCACCAATCCCGCTTGCTGAAATAAACGACTCAGTTCTTCTTTGCTGGCAGTGCGATTGGTAGAACCAGCACGTATCCAATATTTACCATCTATGGTTTGATAAGGTTTATCTGCACCTTTAGGAATCTCAATTGCAAATACTGTTTTGTCCTGCATTTCGATAGCGATGGTTTGTAGATTTAGAGCAGGAATGATATTGTGGCGAGTGATATTCGCCAACCATTCTTCCATATTAGGCTTGGAAACCCCGCTTATGCTACCATCATCTTCTACACCAATTAACAAAATGCCCCCTTGGTAATTAGCAAATGCGGTAATTTCCCTCGCAACCGCTTCAGGACGTACTGCAGCCGATTTAAATTCCAGCTGGGAATTTTCACCTTGGGTTAGGAGCTCATTTAAGGTATTTGAGGTTATTTTCATTGTTATGTTGGAAAAACGATACAAGGATTTGAAGATAATTCAAAATCAATTTGAAAACATAAAGTCAAAAGTTTTAACCTAATAATTTGTTACAAGGAAAATAAACAATTATGGTATTATTTGTCACCCTATTAAGCAACCACGTTATCTGATGAATGCTTATTAGCAAGTTATACTCGATGTTCAAGTTAGTAAATAAAAATATTATTAAGTACTAATATAGG
>CAYFOB010000217.1:0-6892 GCA_964344525.1 uncultured Thiomargarita sp. | reverse complement strand
CGACAGGGTTTGCTTCGCAAACCACTTTGCGAAGCAAAGTCGCATGCATTCCCAAAGCGGGAGCTTGGGAACGAGGATGCGTAACATCAGTTTATAAATAAAAATATAGTATAATCAAAAAAAATTCTCTTTAACCACAAAATATCCATGCAATACGCTGAACTAATCCACTTTGAAAATTTAGAACCCGTTATCCAACTCCGACATGCAGATTTGTCGGCTAAGGTAAAACGCTTGGTAACAACCTATGTCATTTCAGAGGAAATGGCTGATAAGTTCATTCGCTTACTCTTTGCGCAGCTCCGTTTTGATCAGGTGACGGATAAAAAAGGCTTATTTGTTGTCGGCAATTATGGCACAGGTAAATCGCATTTGATGGCGGTGATTTCCAGTCTTGCAGAAAATGCCGAATTGGTGGACTGCTTAACTCATCAACAAGTCGCTGAAGCGGCACAACAAAGTATCGCTGGGCAATTCCATGTCATACGTGTGGAAATGAGCGCGGTTGAACGTTCGCTGCGTGATTGTCTCACAGAGGAAATTGAAGCTTATTTAAATAAGCACGGAGTCAGCTTTCAATTTCCAGCGGCTGACCAAATTACCAATAACAAAGGCGCTTTTGAGCAAATGATGGCAGCCTTCGATGCCCATTATCCAGGGCAAGGCTTGCTGTTAGTTGTTGACGAATTGTTGGAGTTTTTAAGTAGTCGTAAAGATCGTGAGCTGATTCTTGATCTCAGTTTTTTACGCGAAATTGGCGAAGTTTGTCAAGATTTACGCTTTCGTTTTATCGCTGGCTTGCAAGAAACGGTGTTTGATAATCCACGCTTTAAATTTGCTGCCAACGAATTGCGCCGTGTCAAAGATCGTTTTGAACAAGTACTGATCACGCGCAAAGATATTAAATTTGTGGTAGCAGAGCGATTACTGAAAAAAACCGCTCAACAAAAGGAAAAAATTAGAAACTATTTGCAACCCTTTGCCAAATTTTATGGCACCATGAACGAACGCATGAATGAATTTGTCGATTTGTTCCCGGTGCATCCCGACTATTTTGATATTTTTGAGCGCATTATTGCACTGGAGCAGCGCGAAGTACTCAAAACCTTAGAGCGTGCCATGCAAGCTTTGCTTGATCAAGAAGTACCAGAAAATTATCCCAAATTGCTGGCTTATGACAGCTACTGGAAAACCCTGCGCGAAAATTTCTCCTTTCGTGCCACCGATAACATCAGTCAAGTGATTAATTGTAGCCAAGTCTTGGAAGATCGTATCTCCTGTGCCTTTGCTCGCCCCAATTATCAAGCGATGGCACTACAAATTATTCACGCACTTTCGGTGCATCGCCTCACCACCCACGATTTTTATACCTCAGTTGGTGTCACCGCGCAAGAACTCCGCGATAGTCTCTGTTTATATCAACCTGGACTTGAAGACTTAGGTAATCCTGCTGATGATTTATTGTCTCAAATCGAATTAGTGCTGCGTGAGATTTTAAAAACAGTTAATCGGCAATTTATTTCCTCAAATCCCCATAATGGTCAATATTACCTTGACTTGAAAAAAACGGAAGACTTTGATGCCATTATTGAGAACCGCGCAGAAATTGTTGAAGATAATGAACTTGATCGTTACTACTATGTCGCGCTCCGCCAAGTAATGGAAGTCACTGATGAACCCTACGTTGGAAATTTTCTCATTTGGCAACATGAACTCGAATGGCTAACCCATAAAGTCACACGCCAAGGCTACTTATTTTTTGGTACCCCAAATGAACGCGCGACGGCTGTACCGACACAAGATTTTTATCTCTACTTCGTACAACCGTATGATCCCCCCAAATATCAAAAAAATGCCACTACCCCAGACGAAGTTTTTTTTCGCCTAAAAGAAAAAGACGACACCTTTCAACAAGCGTTACGTAATTACACAGCCGCCTCAATTTTAGTCCTCAATTCCTCGGGACATCCAAAATCTGTCTATGAATCCAAAGCCAAGGCTTATTTAGCGCAATTAGTCACATGGCTACATGAGCATCTCACCCAAGCCTTTGAAGTCACCTATCAAAACCGCACCAAGCCTTTATTAGATTGGCGAAAAGGGCAAAATATCCGCGAACTGGCTAAACTTCGCAAAGAAGATCGTTTTAATTTTCGAGAACTGATCGAATTAGTCGCCAGCATTTGTTTAGAAAATTATTTTTATGAAGCGGCACCCAGCTATCCGATTTTTTCCACCCTCATCACCAGCGAAAACATCGTCCAAGCTAGCCAAGAAGCGTTACGGGGTCTAGCCAGCAAAAATCGCTCCAGACAAGCCAACAGTCTTTTAGATGCTTTACGATTATTAGAAGAAGATAGGCTTGAGCCCCTGAATGATCGTTCCCGATATGCAAGACATATTCTTGACTTACTGCATAAAAAACCACGGGAACAAGTGCTGAATCGGAGCGAATTGCTCCCAGAATACTATCTGACGCCATACCGCCTTGAATCAGAATTTGTGATCGTGATACTGGCTGCCCTCGTTTATGCCGGAGAAATTGTGCTCGCACTCCCAGGGCAAAAATTGAATGCCGCCAATTTTAAAGAATTGACAGATACCCCCATTAAAGATTTAATGGCATTCAAACACATTGAGCACCCAAAAGATTTTAATGTGCCAACCTTAAAAGCCCTGTTTGGGCTAGTCGGTTTACCCACCGAGTTAGCCATTCACCTGACAAAAAATGATGAAAGCGCTGTGTATCAACTACATACCCAAGTGAATGAACGCCTGCAAGCCCTGGTAAAAGCGCAAGACGAATTAAGCAAAGGAATCAACTTTTGGGGAAAATCTGTGCTAAATGAGACGGAAATTCACAAATATCGCAAGCAATTGGCACAAACCAAACACTTTTTAGAAGGGCTACAAGCCTATTCCACCCCCAGTCAATTCAAAAACTTTCGCCACACGGTTGAAGACGTCACAATCCAGCAGAAAGGATTTGAAACTTTACAAGAATTCAACCACTTGCAATCAATACTCAAAGAATTGAGTACAGCAAGCGCCTATTTGATGGCAGCTGAAGCAGTATTACCCCCTGAACATGACTGGATTAAAGACATGAAAAAGGCGCGGGAGGACTTACTGCCCCGCTTAAGAGATAAAAAACAACGTTCTACAAGCGGATTCAGTTACCACAGACAACAAGAACTTGGCGTCTTACAAAACAACTACCGAGAAATCTACCTTGATTTGCACGAACAAGCCAGACTAGGCGCAGATGAAACAGAAGAGAAAAAACGCTTGCTAGAAGATAACCGCCTGAGCCAGCTAAAAAAATTGGCAAACATTGAAGTGATGCCACAACAACAACTAGACGACTGGCAAGCGCGTCTCACCCAACTCAAAAGCTGTTCTGCACTCAGTGAATATGACTTATTTGTTCATGCATTTTGTCCACACTGCGAATTTAAACCCACCTTACACTCAGCGGCTGAAGACAAAGTCTCAGAACTCAGCGAAACCTTAGAAGAACTGTACAATGAGTGGACAAAAACCTTATTAACAGAATTAAAACAAGTCGCAAATACTGAACAATGGGGACTACTCCAAGCCAAAAATCGCGCCCTGCTGGACAAATTTTTAGCTGATGGCGTACTAGACATAAACCAAGCATTTTTGACAGCTGTACAAGAAGCCTTATCGGGGCTCACTAAAATCACCATGAATTTCAATGATTTGCAAAAATCAATCATGACAGGTGGCTTTCCTGTGACGTTGTTAGAATTGCAGAGACGCATTGAAAAATATTTGCGAGAAAGGACAAAGGGTAAGGAGGATCAGAATATACGGATTGTGTTGGAATAGCAACTACAAGGATTGGGTATAAAAACCTATTCTAAAGTAACGAAACCTTGAAGGTTTTTTAGTGAAATGGTAGTGTTTAGGCTGAAGCTAAAGCCAATAACCGAGCTTTTGAAAAACTTCGTACTCAACTAGAAAGGGATTATTTTGGTCAATACGTTACAGTAACTGGATCCATACTGCATTCCCTTAGCTTTGCTAAGGGAACGAGGATGCGTAACATCAATTATCTAAAATATCGCTAGTAATCGTTACCAATTGCTTAGCCGCCTTTTGGATTTGTTCTAGTGCTGGCAACAGCTCTTCACCACTCGCCTCTTTTTGAATGATAGTGTTAACACAGTTGACTGCTTTTTCTGTCATTTGGCGGGCTTGTTCGGCAAGGGCTAACTTATTATCCTTTTTAAAACAAAATTGTAAATTCTCCATGGCGGAAGTACATTGATCAACCATCAGATTAATCAAATTTTTATCCGCTTCTGAAAGGTGTTGGGCATTTTCTAGGTAGATACAACCTATCGGAGTGTTGTTTACCTTGAGTGGAATCAAAATCGCCCCAAACGGCAACAAATTATCGGATTTTGTTGAACAGGCTTTTATGATGTTTTCTACTTCTGGATTCTGGCTTGGATTGGCCAATCGACCCGTACCCGCTTGAACATTCACTTGATTACCTGAGGTAGTGACGACAAGGCCATCACTGATGGTGGAAATCAAACTGGTTTCGCCTAAATTACACAAGCCAATAATTTGGGTAAGTACCCCACTAAAAAATTGGCTGATGGGTTGGGGATGATACAATCCGGGGGCCGCTTCGAGAATATTGGCAAGCGCCTGTCGGTTGGTATCAAGGGTACTGATATCCCGGTAGGACTTCAAAGCAAGACGCATAGTCGTGAACAATTTCTTGTCCGTCAGTTCGGTCTTGTCCTTGTAGTCGTTAATATCATAGCGTTCAATCACCTCTTTTTCTGGAGCCGTACCGGGTTGACCAGTACGAATAATGAGTCTAATCCGTCTATATTTGAGTTCATTGCGGATAAAATCGACGAGCTGCAAGCCAGCATCATCAGTTTCCATAACCACATCAACTAAGGCCACAGCTATTTCTGGCTCAGCTGCCAGAATTTCTCGCGCTTCAAGACTTGACATCGCCTGGAATATCTGCAATTTTCTGTTGGCAAATTGAAATTTGCTGAGCGTCAGGCGAGTCATCGCGTGGATATCGGCTTCATCATCGACGAGAAGTACCTTCCATGGGGGAAGTTTGACCGTCAAGCTATTGCTGCTTTTCTTCTTTCTAATTTTCATAAAATTACACTGGAAACTCAATTTTAAAAAGAACACCTTTGCCAGGAGCGCTTTCACAAGTCATTGCACCATTTAACTGGCTACTCACCAGGTTGTAACAAATATACATCCCGAGCCCACTCCCCCCCATCGCGCGGTGGGTGGTAAAAAATGGTTCAAAAACTTTTTCTAAGGTTTCAGGTGTCATACCTTTACCACTGTCCGAATAGTCGATATACAAACGCATTTCTTCCAAATGGATAACGATTCTAATGTGACCACCATTCTTACCCTCATCAAAGCCATGTATCAAACTATTCATCATCAAATTAGTAATAATCTGTTCCAGTGACCCCGGTGCACTGTAGATAGCCAACTCATTGGGACAGTCAACTTGAATCTCAATGGCAGTGCGTTTGAACTGATTGTGCAGAGTATTAATAACATCCTCAATAACGGTTTTGACCTTAAACTCTCTCGGCTCCTCATCACTTTGGTCAACAGCCGTGCGTTTGAAACTGCTGACTAAGCTCGCCGCCCGCCTTAAATTGGACAGGGTGAGCTCAGCTGCTTCATTAATCGCATCCAATGTCGAATCCAATTCCTCTTCATCGACATCTTCTTGAGTTAGCAAATCGCTAACCAAATGGGATTGAGTTTGCAAATGTGATGCGGCACCCACTGCGATACCAACTGGCGTATTGAGTTCGTGGGCAAACCCTGCAACTAACCGCCCAAGTGAAGCCATCTTTTCACTTTGCACCAATTCATTGCGGGTACGTGTTAATTCTTCCACTTTAGCATTCAGTTGAGCCGTTCTTTCAACAACTTTGGCATCTAAGGTTTTCAACGTCTGATTCAAAGCACTATTTGCCTCATCAGCCTCATTGATGGCCACTTTTAAGTCTTCATTTAATTGCTTGATATGAATATGCGTCTTGATGCGGGCTAACAGCTCATTTTTAGCAATGGGCTTAGTGAGATAATCATTAGCCCCATATTCTAATCCAACTACCAAATCGGAAATTTGATTTTTGGCGGTCAAGAGTAAAATCGGCAATTCGTTCATCGAATGCGTTTCGCGGATTTTTTGCATCACCTCATAACCTGTCATGTGTGGCATCATCACATCAAGCAAGATCAAATCCGGCTTAAAGGAACCCTTTTCCAGAATCTCCAAAGCCTCAAAGCCAGATGAAGCTTGTGTAATGGCATAGTTGTGTAAAGACAGGTTATTGACTAGCACTTGCCGATTCACAGGTTCATCGTCCACTATCAGGATTTTTAAACCTGAACCCTCAGCCGTTGAGACCACCTCAACTGAAGTGTCAGAGCCAACTATGAGAAAGTCACGGCTAAGGAGAGAAGATTTGATTGTGACACTTTCACCCTCTGCTATTGGCAAACTAAAAATAAACTGTGAGCCAATCCCAACAGTCGATTCAACACGAATTTGACCACCGAGTAATTCAACTAACTGTTTAGTGACTGCTAAACCTAAACCAGTCCCCCCATATTGTCTGGCGGCTCCCCCATCAACTTGTTCAAATGATTCAAAAATTTGCTCCAATTTATCAACAGGAATACCAATGCCAGTATCAAAAACTGTTATCTCTAAGAAGTCTCTCACCAGCTTGGCTGAAATTTCAATGCGACCACTTTCTGTAAACTTAATCGCGTTACCAACGAGGTTATGCATAATCTGTTGCACCCGATTCTCATCGTCCAGGACTGGCGGCAAAGCGGGAGAAAT
>CAYFOB010000216.1:3716-6893 GCA_964344525.1 uncultured Thiomargarita sp. | reverse complement strand
CCTATATTAGTACTTAATAATATTTTTATTTACTAACTTGAACATCGAGTATTAGCAACAGTATTTCCTTCAATCACATTATCCTTGAACTGACTATCTGAACCAATACCCATGCCATAAGTGGAATGGTAAGAACAAGGTATTTTGGTGCCGCTACAACCGTTTGATTCATCAACATTGCCAATACTTTCTAATAAAAAATTGCCTCGAATGATATTGCCATCAGAACCAATGGCGATAGCGCCACCGTCATTAAGAAGTGACAAGGCTTTGCGAACCACATTATTTTCAACCAAGTGATGTCCACCGGCTTTTAAATAAATACCATTCCAGCCAACATTTTCAAGCGTATTTTGGCGTATTGTAAAAGCTTTGCCAAAAACAGAAATACCGATGCCATAACAAATTCCTTTATATCGGGTGCAATACAGTGGAAACAGGCCAGTATTCGTTATCTTATTTTTTTCGATCAAGGCATTTTTGACCTCAAAATCAGTTGGTGCATTGAGTGCAATAGCCGTGTTTAATTGATGCTCAAAGGTATTACCTGTCACTAAAACATCAGCCGTTTTCCATTCTGGCGCAACCCCAGTCGTATTATATTCAAAATGGCAATTTCTAACAATGACATTGTCAGAAGTATTAATTTTGACGCCTTTTGAGGTAAAATGACGAAAAGTGAGGTTTTCGATTATGCTATTATCCTCATGCCAAAAAATATTAATACCCGTGCCATAAGTAGAGCCTTCTACCAACAAGGTATTAGGATCAAGCCCATCTTTAGGATAAAAATAAACTTTTTGAGCATCAGCATCATAATACCATTCACCTGGATGATCCAACTCTTCCAACTTGCCATCCAAAAAATAGCCCCATTCTGCTTTTTGGCTTCCTAACCCATATGCGACGATTTGACCATTTGATGCAGTGTAACCGGTAATTTCAAAGACTTTGTAATACCAACTATACGTTCTAATGCGTAAGGTAGCCCCTGTCCAATAATCATCAGGTTTATTGTAATCAACTAAAACAGGATCAGTAAACGCATCTGTCCCCGCATTAGCGCCCACTTTAAGCCAATTTTTATCAGCCGGCGAATCCACATTAGGATAACGCGCAATAGTCATCAATTCGCCATTAACAAAGAGATGATGAATTCCATTATCAGTCAAAGGCAAAGCAGACACATCTGCCTCATAAACGTGACTGCTTAAGGCAGTATGTGCCGTTTTAGTCCAACCCGTGATTTCAAGACTACCAGCAATCACAGGATTTTCACCGCTACCATAAGCACCAAAAGTGAGTCCTTTTACATAGCCTTTAGAACTCACTGCGCCACGAAAAATATCACCTCGCTTAAAAAGGATGATAGAATTTTCGTCAAATTTGACGGAATTAACCTGATCAATGGTTTGCCAGGCTGTGGCTTGGCTAGTGCCATCGTTGGCATCATTACCTGCAGAACTAGAAACATAATAAGTCGCAGCATGACTCATTGTAGAAATCAAACAGAGAACATATTGCCATCGCCAAAGTAATATTGACTTCATTAGAGTATTCCTCAAATTAAAAAATCCGGCCTTAACCCAATGATATTATGTTCACTTTTGATTCTAAACAAAAAAAATGATAAATGGTTATATTCTAATGATAGAAGGTGGGCACCTGTCAGTCACTAGCTTAGCGAAGCCTGTGTGGGAACAAAAGTGTGTAACATCAATATTTTTTCTAATCCTGCTGATTTTCCTCTTCAAGCCGCGTGAGTTGGAAACGCGCGGCTTGTACAACGTATTTATCACCTCCTTGTTCAGCAAGTTGAAGGGCGCGGGTTAGCCAGGTTTTCGCGTGATGGGAATCGTTTTGTAAGGCTGCGCTTTGCCCAGCTCGCAAGTAACGTCTTGATGCTGCGACCAATTGTCCCTCTTTTTCACAAGCTTCGCCTGCTTTTGCCAGTGTCAGTACCATGCCACGGTAATCTAAGATTTCGCGTCTCAGTGTTGTTGCAGCGTCAAATGCCTTTATGGCTGCCTGCCAGTTTTTCTCTGCCATGCCCAAATGTCCCAATAATTCTTCTCTATCAGCACGCAGATTTGGTTGAGTCGGTTGACCAAGCGCTGCAATAGCCTCGTTAAGTTGCGCTATATTGCCACGTTCGCTTGCAATCAAGCCCCGCAGAAAATGAGTCGGGATTTGAATGAGAAATTTTTTCGGGGCTGATGACAGAATTTTTTCGGTGATTTTCCAAGCCTCATTCGACTTTTTTTGGCGGTAGAATAGGGTTGCTTTCAAAAAAAGCAAATCTGCTGAAATCGGTTGCTTGGCACGAAGAGTTTGATTAACCAAAACAAGGGCTTCTTCATAAGATTGCAATATCATCAAACAAACCGCTAAATTGTATTGTGCATCAGCAATCGCCATCGCATCATCACGCAAATAAGCGCGATCCAAGGCTTGTCTGTAAAGCGTGGCAGCTTGATCAATATCTTCTTTTTCAAAAGCCTGTCGTGCAGCATGGTTAGTTTTCTCAAGAATTTCATCTACAGTCTCCTCTTTGACTTGCTTTGAACCACAACTGGTACCAAAAATCGTGATAACAGTTATCAGGCAAAATACCCTGTAGAATCGAGCGTTCATGGTCGTACCTTTAACGGAGAAATGCGGGTAGGTGGTTTCGCGCCTTTTTGGCCACCCAGCAACCAGTGGGATTGAAGTTGTTTCAATAAATGTTCCAGCTCAAACATCACTTGTTGAGTTTGAAGCAACAGAATAGGCGTATTGCTGATCGCATCACTTGCATCTTCGACAATTTGTGGCAGCTGGGGAACCATTTGGTCAAATTTTTTCAATATACGCTGTAGGGACACTAATAGATTTTGGGCATTTTGCGTCAGTTTCAGCAATTCCTTGATTTCTGTATTCGTATTGTCAGTTAGCATCGAAACATTGTGAGTGGTCGTTTGCAGTTCATTCAAAACAGGGCTAATTTGGTTGACCACTTTGTTGATTTGCGCCAGCATCATTTCCAATTCATATACAAGCTTATCTTCAGTAAGCAAATGTCCAAGTGCGCCTTGACCTTGATCAATTTTGCTCGCAATGGCATTGAGATTGAGCAACAGCAGTTGCAAATCTCCTTCAGGATCATCCAGTTTTTTGACAACACTCAAAAATGTGCTG
>CAYFOB010000216.1:2068-3706 GCA_964344525.1 uncultured Thiomargarita sp. | reverse complement strand
CACATTTTGGATATCATCAATAATCGGAAAAGCTTTGACGCGTAGTTCATCAATCAACTCTCTAACCAAATCAATAGAGGTTTGAGCCGCTTCTGCTGTGAGAACAGCATATTTCCAGTCCAACGCTTTGTCAAAGCCTGGCGTAATATCCAAATAGGTATCACCAGCGACTTCAAAGCGTTTGCGAATATAAACGTAGGAATCGCTTCGCACAAACGGTAGCATCGCACGATCAAGCTGCACTTCAGCATGCATTTGCAAATTTGGCGCAATAATAATTTTACGAACTTCCCCAGCTTTTGTGCCGCGAATTTCCACAATGGCACCTTCCGTTAAACCAAACAAGCCTTCTTCAGGTAAGATAACCTTGAGTGTTTCTCCTGGATCAAGCCATTCTCGAACTCGCGCAGAATATAGCATCGCTACCACAAAAATCAGAAGAGCCAACAGCACAAATGCCCCAACCGCCTCGTTGGTATATCGTGATTGTTTTACCATCATTTGGCAACCTCCATGAGTTTCCTACCGACCATTCGATAACGATAAGTTGTCGGAATTGATTGATCGCGCCAAATGGCGTTTTTAGGCGTAAACCAAATCACCGCAGCCCCATGATCACGCGCTTTGCGGATGGCATTGATCAGTGCAGAGATCATTTCTGCCCCAAAAGCCACATTTTCTAGCAAGATTAACGATGGATGACCAAGAAAGGCTCGAATGCAAGCAGCACGTTGTAAATCAACCTCAATAAAATCTTTGGGATATCCAATAGGAACTCCAGGCAATCCAAATTGTTTAGCCAATAGCACAGCCTCACTGCGCAACTCATCAAAGGAACGTTGGGTGTGGTGCAGTTGAGGTAGCAAAATGTTTTCTAGCAACGACATTTGGTTGAGCCAACTTCCAGTTGCAAATACTCGCCCAATTTTTCCGCGCAGCGCATTGGCTATATCTGGAGAAAGATTGCACCAATTTTTACCCAAAAAGTAAATTTTTCCGCTATTTGGGGGAATCAGCCCCGTGCAGGCATCGGCAAAGCATGATGCCCGTTGTATATTATCAAGCAGGAACAGTGCCAGTTCACCGCCAAGCAGTTTCAGATTGACTTCTACCGTTTCAACGTTTCCCCTCTGAGAAGCCATTATAGTAACCTCTTCAAAACGGAGTATAACTTGATGTTCGCTTGCCATCCAATAAATCCTTTTTTAAATAATTAATCCCACCACAGCCGCCGTAAAACACGTTGCCAAAACGCCAGCAAAAACCGATTTCATACCTAAAGAAATAATCTCATTTCGTATTGAAGGCGACATAGCAATCATTCCGCCAACCATAATACCAAGACTACCAATATTCGCAAAACCACACATCGCATAAATCATTATGATTTTGCTCCGTTCTTGCAAAGCATCAGCTGGTAAATTTAATAAATCAATATATGCAATCAGCTCATTTAAAATCACCTTTGTACCCATCAGTGAACCTGTCGTCACAATTTCAGAAACAGGAATACCAATCAAAAAAGTTAGCGGTGCCATGATGATCCCTAAAATTCCTTGCAACGTAATCACTTGATTATTGAATTCAGGTAAAAATTGCAATCCCTGAGAGGCTGTTTTGGAAAAAAATGAGAGAAGA
>CAYFOB010000216.1:0-2058 GCA_964344525.1 uncultured Thiomargarita sp. | reverse complement strand
AATCTTTCTCGTTTTCTGAAAAAGACTTTTCATTTTTTCCAAAACAGCCTCTGATTAATTAAGTTCACCAACGCAAGCAAGACAACCAGCATGGCAATGATATTAACCAACAATTTAACACCATCACTTGTGCCTTTAACAATGGCATCCATTGCACTATCAGCCATTTGGGGTAATTTGACTTTTTCTTTTTGCAAATCATTTTGATGAGGCACCATCAACATGGAAATGATTAAACTTGAAACAACATTCAAAACGGAGGCGGTTAAAATATGTCCCATCGCATCAGGCACTTTGGACGATAAAATTGTGGCATATAAAATCATCATAGTACCCGCAATGGTTGACATGCCAGCCACCATAACAGAGAAAATTTCACCCCGTGTCATATTTTTGAGATAAGGTTTTATTAACAAAGGGGACTCCACCATGCCAACAAAAGCATTCGCTGCCACACTCAAACCCACTGAACCGCTGATATTTAAACTTTTTTCCAGCAAATAGGAAAAAGATTTAACAATCACTGGCAAAACACGATAATAATAGAGGAGATACGATAAGGTGCTGATGACTAAAATCAACGGTAAAGCTTTAAAGGCGAAAATAAACATCAGCCCCTCATTTTTGACTTCAAAAGGAGCCGTGCCCCCACCCAAATACCCAAAAACAAAACTCGTGCCAGCGGTGCTAGCAGTCTCTAACGCCAACACAACTTGATTGAGTAACAAAAAAAACTCTTTAAAAATAGCTAATTTTAAAAAGAGAACAGCGAGTATGGTATGGATAAAAACCGCTATAATAATGGGTTTAAATGAAATGTCCTTTTTCGCTTCACTGAAAGCGTAAGCCATTAAAAGAATGAGAAATAGTCCGAAGATACTTTGCATTATTATCATGATATAGAACTTCAAAAAACCTGACAGGTTTCCAAAATGACAGCTATTTATAACTCCGCTGACTAGGCTTTACCTCCTTAAATTCCAAATTTTCTTGATGACGAATTTCAGGTTTGTTTTTACCCTTATATTCCCAAACGGCAACGTGAGCATAGTTTTCATCATCGCGTTTGGCTTCGCCTTCTTCTGTTTGGTGTTCTTCTCGGAAGTGGCAGCCACAGGATTCATTGCGTTGTAAGGCATCTTCTACCATGAGTTGACTCATTTCTAGGTAGTCAGCAACACGGAGTGTCTTTTCTAAGGTTTGGTTGAGTTCGTTATTTGTGCCAACCATTTTGAGGTTTTGCCAAAATTCGCCTTCTAGGGTTTTGAGTTTGTCCTTTGCTGTTTTTAATCCAGCGGCATTGCGTGACATGCCACAGTAGTCCCACATGATCAGTCCAAGTTCTTTGTGGTATTCATCAACCGTTTTATTACCTTTGAGGGTAAGTAGTCGATTAATCCGATTTTTAACTTCTTGTTCGGCTTCTTTGAAGCTGGCATGATTAGTTGGCATTTTGTCATAAGGTACTGTCGCTAAATAATCGGCAATAGTACGCGGCAGGATAAAATAGCCTTCAGCAAGGGTTTGCATTAAGGCACTGGCTCCTAAACGATTGGCACCATGTTCTGAAAAGTTGGCTTCGCCTAAGGTATATAGCCCAGGAATGGTTGTCATTAAATTGTAATCTACCCAAAGTCCACCCATGGTATAATGCACCGCCGGGTAAATTTTCATGGGTTCTTGGTAGGCATTTTCTGAGGTGATTTTTTCGTAGATTTGGAACAAGTTGCCATATTTTGCCCTGATGGCTTGTTCTCCTTGTCTTTCTATAGCGTCTTTAAAGTCTAAATAAACGGCTAAACCTGTTGCTCCAACGCCGCCCCCTTGATCACAGGCTTGTTTGATACTTCGAGAAGCAACATCTCTAGGCACTAAGTTGCCAAAAGAAGGATATTTTCTTTCTAAAAAGTAGTCTCTTTCGCCTTCGGGTATTTCATGGGGGAGGCGTTTATCGCCGATTTTTTTAGGGATCCAAACGCGCCCATCATTTCGCAAGGATTCAGACATTAAGAGGCTGTTTTGGAAAAAATGAAAAGTCTTTTTCAGAAAACGAGAAAG
>CAYFOB010000215.1:0-6894 GCA_964344525.1 uncultured Thiomargarita sp. | reverse complement strand
TTTCTCGTTTTCTGAAAAAGACTTTTCATTTTTTCCAAAACAGCCTCTTAATATTCAAGTCGAACTCACGTTACTAATCAAATGATAATATAAAAAACGATCAAAAAAATCGTCTTCTTTGACTTGCTGGATTTCTACGATAATACGTTTTTCTGTGTCTTCAGTAAATAAATCATATTTGCTGCGAACAAAGCCGATGGGTTCAGGGTATTCGTATTCGGTATGTACTTTGTTAATGTTGATTTTTTTTAGCGCCAGCGCCGACAGTATGACTGACTTTACAATGTTAAAATACTTTTGTTTAACTACTTACCCAATTGTTTATAAGTCGTTTCCAAAATTTGGAGACTGTCTTGCCAATCATATTTTTTTATCACATGTTGTCGCCCTGCGGCGCCCATATTTTCGCGTAATATTTGATTTTGAATCAATTTTGAAAGGGCAACCACAAATTGTTCCACATTTTCTTTTTCTACCACAAAACCTGTCACATTATCTTCAACCACTTCCGGCAAACCGCCCACCCGAGAAACAATAACGGGCAAACCACAGGCAGATGCTTCTAAAATGGCTACTCCAAAACTTTCACTACGACTCGCTGCAACGTAAATATTCAATTGATTTAAGTAAGTTGGCACTTGCGTGTGGGGTAATTGCCCAGCAAAATCTGTGACACCGCTTAATCCTAATTTCGCTACTAAGGCTTTTAATTCTGCCTGTTGTGGACCCTCGCCGGCAATACACAAGCGTAATTGTTGTGCTAATTGTGGTTGAAGTTCGCAGCGCAGGTGATAAAAAGCTTGAATGAGTATATCAATGCCATATTCTGGCGCTAAACTTTTTACCGTGCCTATTTTAAGCACGGTGTTATCACGTAAGTCAGGGCGGGGATAAAATCTCGTAGTGTCTATACCAAAGGGAGTGATAGCAATAGGCTTATCAGCACAATATTGACGCAAAACTTTTGCCATCACCTCGCTGGTTGAACCAATCTGTTGTGCAACTTGTAAATTTTTTTTTAAAATGGCACGGTGAAAAAACGATTTATTAGGAAAATCAAAAACATCACTTCCCCACACGGATAACATCAGCGGTTGCCAACCACACAAACGACCCAATGTACCGTAGCCAGTTGCATAATGAACATGCAAGAAATCTGGTTGTAATTGTTTAAGTCGTTTTTTCAAAAAGGGCGCGTTAAAAAAATATCCCCATGGTGCAGGTATCGGTAACTTAAATAACTGCACTTTTTCGTCTAAAGGATCACCTCCATCATGCATGGTGATTAGAAAAATGCGATGTCCGCGTTGCACAAGCGCATTAACCCAGCGCACAGTATGGATGCTATGTCGTGTAGCAAGATAAGCGATTTTCATAACAGGTTAATCAAAAATTTGGAGAAATTGTACATATGCCCAAGCACCAAAACCAGCTAAACCTAAAGCGGTTAAGCCCAAAGACAAAAATGGCGCTAATACCATATCTAATAGCAATAAACTCGCTACTATTAATACGCCAATAAATATTATTTTCTTTAAACGCTCTATGATAATCCAAATGCTAGAACCTGCTAGATGCAAAATCCAAATGATATAAACAAAATAAACAACAACTCCAGCGGCAGAAAATAATTGAATGGCTATAGCCGCAGAGCCAATGTAAATACCGAGGCTCATTGCCCCTAGTCGCAAAATTGTTCCATACAAGGTAAATAAAAATGCTTGGCGCTGTCGCGATTTTACTAGGGTAAAAGTGCTTAAAGGCGAAGAAATAAATGCCAGCATTAACCAAGGGGCTAACCATTGTGCGTAAAGTCCTGCAATAGCCCATTCTTGCCCAAAAACAAGGAGAAATAGCAATTTGCCTTGAAGCAATAAAAATGCAAACACTGAAAATCCAAGTACAAATAACAAACAGGTGACACGCTCAACGAATGTAGTCGCGCCAGTTTCCAGCGCTGCTTGCGCCGCCATAGGATAAAATACTTGTGCCACAGCTTGTCCTATGAAAGCAGAAGGCATCGCTAAAACACGTATAGTGAGTGCATACCAACCAACTATTTCCACAGAAAAGTACGCTGCCAATAACAGCGGTGGCACTTGCCAACTCAACACAGTTAGCAACGATGTCCAGAGTGTATATAAAGGAAAATGTTTGTAAGTGGTTGCGACAGTCAACCAAGTACGGGGGTTAAGTGAGGAGAAAAACGGTTTAACTGGCTTCAATAATGCAAGTATTCCTACCCATTGCGCTACCACATAGCCCCATACCAAACCCACGCCACCAATTTGTCCAATTCCTAAAGCGATTTGGAGTATTACTTGCGTTATAGATTGCCAAATTTGGGTGACACTTATTAGCCTAAAAAGTTGATTTTTTGTACACCAATATTTTAGGGCAAAGTAGGAGCCAGCCCCTAAGAGACCAATTATTAATAAACCGATATAGTTTGAAAAACCTGGCACATTTAACCATTGAGCAATATCAGTGGCAAAATACCAAAATATCACTCCAAGTAAAATACTGATAAACCAGACTAACCCTAATGAAAGTCCCAACAAATGAGTGGCAACCGAATTATCTTCCGCTAATGGAATAGCCATTTCATAACGTAATGACACCACAACTTGTGCAATGGACAGCAAAGATATTAAGACAGCTAAGAGTCCAAAATCTTCAGGTGCATAAAGTCGTGTTAAAATCGGTGCAACAAGAATCAATAAACTTTGCGAAAATGTCGTACTTCCTGCCAACACGATAACATGTTTAAGAAAACTATCCTTGGGCAAATATGCTTTCAATTTTGCGAACATCAGTTTCGCCTCAACAGAGTACTCATATGAAGTCGAACTCGCGTTCTTAGATTGACGAAAATTTTTACCAATCTGTATAAAAAAGAGCCCCGCGTGAATTTATGGACTCGCTTGTCTATGTAATGGAATGTTGGCGTATAACAAAATTGTCCAATAGATTCGTAGCCATATTGTCCCAAAAATAGGTCAATTTCATGTTTTTTGGTTTGAGTTTGCGCCTCTATGATAAGTTGGGGGCGATGATTTTGCAAAATAAATTGAGCGCCTCTCAAAACATCTAACTCCATACCCTCAACATCAACTTTAATAAGTTGTATTGGTAAATTGCTATCTAGCTCGCGTACAATTAAATCAAGTGTTTTGACAGGTATAGCGTTTTCGTCATTCTCATTTTTGAGTACAAGTTGAGCCATTCCCATGTTATTTTTAGCATTAGCAGGCATAATCACTTCACCATAACAAGCTTTACTTCCAACACCACAATGAAAAATCGAATAGTTTGTTATCCCGTTACTATCCATGTTTTTTTTAAGTATGGGTTGCAAATCATGAAATGGTTCGATACATACAACATGCTCGGCTAAAAATTTGCCAAAAAAAATAGAATGATTTCCAATATTTGCACCGACATCAATAAATAACCCACCTTGAGGACCATTAACGGCTAAGTGCAATAAAAGATCATTTTCATAAAAAGTTTTGCTGTGAGTTATGAGACTCAAAATGTAGTCATCAGAATTTAGACTATCAATATTTATTATTTCAGTACGAGGATTAAATTTTCCTTTTTTATCCCAAAGTAATGTGTACTTAAACTTCATTATTTATCCCCTGTAAAAATTATGTTCTTGGGTGGATTAATTTCTGCTCCAGTAAGTTGTAGGGACTACCAAAAATGGACTTAGCGCAATTTATGGCTGTTCGCTCATCTTTACCAGCTCCTATGGTGACAAATCCTAAATCCTAATTCCTCAATGATATTTTTCAACGCATTTTCTGTATTTTTATAGCCACCGTATTTTTTATCATTATGTTCATAATCGGCATCAACAACAAATAAAAGTTTATTAATCTCTTCGTTTTCAATACTTTTTTTGATATTTTTATAACTTGGATGCTCAGATTGAAAAAAATTATTTTTTACACCCATCCCAAAAAAGACTACTTTATTACTGTCTAATTTTAATTCTTGTATTAAAAGTTTTAACAATTCATTATCATTTGTTTTCTTAGCATTTCCTTCATGCAATATAGCAACTTTTACCATCCCCTTACCTCATGATTTTGTTCCAAACTATTTTCTAATAACTCATAATCGTAAACGCTTGAAGAAATGTTACCATTTTTGAATCTTGTCATTCTTATATAAGAAACATTTTTATACGCCATTTTTTTAGACACTTTATAATAAGATTCAATACTTAAAATTTTTAATTTCAATTTCTTTTATAAAGTTTTCATTCATTTTAATAATCCTAAAATTTACAAAATCAAAGTGCAGCAAGGTGGGTAATAATTCAAACTGAAATTGCAATAGACAGCAATTCGTATGACGAAACTTGATTGCTTCTTTCTCACCCACGTTGCACCACTACTGTTTTTTTTCACTCGTTACGCAGCCCCGCCCTCAACCTATAAGCCATAACAACAAGAGGACTAAAAGCAAAAAACATGATAAACAATCCACAATCTGGCATCAAAAGGCTTATTAACGCTAATGGAAACAACCAAAATAAATTAATAAAAAGTACCCCCAAAGTCACTTTTTGGTGTGAATTATAAATACGTGACACAATTTGGTAACTGTGACTCCGGTGGGCTTGATACCATTTTTGTCCTGTCACTATTCGTACTATCAAAGTATAAGTTGCATCAACAATAAAAACGCCCAACATAATCAACCAAAACCAAATCGAAATTTTTGGGGCACTAACAACGATAAATAGCGCCAAAACAAACCCCAAATAACTACTACCAGCGTCTCCCATAAATAGTTTTGCTGGCGGATAGTTCAACCCAAAAAATCCAAATACCGCTGCAAACAATACAAATAACAACAGGGCTAATTCTGGGTGAGTGGTTAATAACAACAGCCCCAAAATGCCAGTCACAGATAAGGTTTCAATACTGGCAATCCCATCAATTCCATCCATAAAATTATAAAGATTTAATAACCAAACTGCCATAAAAGTCAAAAATAATAGATTAAACCATCCCGGCAGCCAGAAATTCCAAGGGAAAACGAAATCCCAAACCTGCAAAATACTGAGAGACAATAAAGACACCAACACATGAACCAATAATCGCCAACTTGCTGGTAAAGATTTACGATCATCCCAATAACCCAAACCAGCAATTACCCCCCCCAGGAACAAACTGAAAAAAATGTTTTTTTCAATGGTTTCAGTCACAAACAAATAAACCAACGCAAGGGAAAAACTGACAGCAATCGCCACACCACCACCACAAGGCGTCGGCTTAGAATGCGAACTACGATCATTGGGCGTGTCAATGACACCATGCTTTAAAGCATAATGTATGAGCTGAATACTAAGGTACCAAGATATAACAGCAGTAAAAAAAATCAAAAGCAGTTTATTCATCAGCTTTTAACATTCCAATCATTTCTTTATGAATATTGCGCAAAGGATGGCACCATCACACAATTATTAACTGATGTTACGTCGCCTCATTCACAAGCGGCAAAGCGCAGCTTGGAACGAAAAAAATTAGTGCAAATGGAGTGCAAAGCAGCGCTTTGCCACTGCAGCTTGCGAACGAGGATGCGTAACATCAATTAGTAAATTACTATTGCCAAGTGTGTAAGTAAACCTGGAACGAAAGCGCTAATAGGTAGCAATTTGGATTAAGTATAAAATAGATTGTGGTATAGCACCAACTTTTATTGGAAAGATCATTTTTCATTAAACAATTTATGTACTAATAAAAAAACTTTATAGTAACGGACAGAGCGATCGTTCCTTGCGCATGTTGGGCTTTGTTAAGGAACGTGCATGAAAACTTAACTTCTTGTACTTGCTTGATATTCGATGCACATATTATACAAACCATTTTCCAATGAGTAGGGCGGCTGCCAATCCAATAAGCGCCTCGCTTTAGAACTATCAATTTGCAATGAACCTGCCAAACGCCTGAATATTTCATCTTTTCTAGCAACTTTCGCCAAAATCCCCAATAATTTATCAGGCACAGGAATAAGGCGCGATTGACGTGCCAAATGACTTGCAATTTGCCGAAACAGTGCAGGCGTAGAAATATCTTCCCCATCTGAAGCGAGAAAAACTTCACCCACTGCCTTAGGATGATCAATACAGCGAACAATCAAATCAACCAAATTCTCAACCCCAATCAGGCTACGTTGATTTTTAATACGCCCAAGAGGTAACGGAATACCCTGATCAACCCACTGAATCAGACGTCGCATATTACCTTTAACCCCTGCCCCATAAACCAATGGTGGACGAATAATCACCAGCTCAAGTCCAGTTTCTTTAGCAATTTCCTGTAAACCCTGTTCAGCTTCCCATTTAGAAATAGCATAAGCATCCTGCGGATTTGGCGTATCTTTCTCTGTGAAGGGAATATCCCAGGTTTGTTCTCCATTGATTTTGATCGTGCTGATATAAATCAAACGACGAACACCCGCTTTTGCAGCGGAATGGGCGAGATGAAACGTACCTTGGGTGTTGATCAGACGAAAAGTATCCAAAGGATTTTTTGAAATATCACGCATAACATGTACACGTGCGGCCAAATGGATAACCGTATCAACGTTATATAATGCGGGAGTCCAGTTTGTTTGAGCATCAATGTTTTTGATTGTTATTGTTGTAATTTCTTGTAAATTGGAAGATTGCCTAAACGTGCCTATAACTTTATAATTATTTTTGGCAAGATACCTGCAAAGCGTATTTCCAATAAAACCGTTAGCGCCTGTTACTAAAATATTCATGGAATGAATTAATAAAAATTTTTGATATTCTCTTAGCAACTTCTTGATTGTTGATATAGCTTTTCAGAAAAATATTTTGCTTTTATTTTAAGAAGTTAAGTGACCTCC
>CAYFOB010000214.1:960-6948 GCA_964344525.1 uncultured Thiomargarita sp. | reverse complement strand
CCATACGTGCTATTAAAGCATCAAATCGCTTATCGACTTGCTCAAAGCGTTTATCGACTTGCTCAAAGCGTTTATCAACTTGCTCAAAGCGTCTATCGACTTGCTCAAAGCGTCTATCCATATCTTTTCGTAAATCCAGCATTTCTTTGCGCAAATCCTGATCCAAATGTGCAAAATGGTTGGCTTGGGCTTTTAAGACTAAAATAACCATTTCTTCAGTATTTAAACTTTGCCCATCCCCGATTTTGACAACAAGCTCATTAGCTTTTTTATCCAACCAATTTTCAAAAACATCATTTTCAAACATCATTAACCTCTCTTTGAAAAAAAAACGTTGAATTTTTTGGAGTGCAAAGCGCAAGCTTTGCTACTTGGAACATGAGTTATTTTAGCCATTCATTGGGCAAACAGTGCTGGCTTACGTTGGAGTGGATATTTGATGATTGCTGGAATCACACTCTTTTCAGGCAGCTTGTATGTCCTAAGCTTGAGTGGGATACGTTGGTTAGGAGCAATTACTCCGTTGGGTGGCATGATGTTTTTAGTCGCGTGGTTTTTATTGGCTGTTGCTGCTTATCAAAATATTTGTCAACATCAACCGTTTTTAGCCCCCAAAAAAGAATGAGCATCCAGAACATCCAACAGTAACCATTTTTCCTGAAATTATCCAATAAATGGGGGCAAGAACCACCACTGTCAAACGAGATGCCATGTCTATGCGCATCAAAACGGTGAAATTAGGATGTTGCAGAAACTCTCCCAATTGTTCGCTTTCTTTAAATTATCTTCATAGCGTTGTTCATTTCCTTTAGCAAAAGCATATTGAGCTGAGCCACTTTGAGTAAATCTTTTTGGGATACCTGACTTTTATTCAAAACAACCTTGTATCTATCCCAGATTTTTTTGACAGCACTCAGTTGATTACGAATAGCAAAATTTTTGGTCCCTGGTAAACCAAGTTCAGCGTCACCATCTAAAAGCCCCATCAGCGTTCGTTCAAACAACTTCATGGTTTTTTTCATATTCACTTTGTTTTCCTTGGGGGCAATACCGTTTGCAATTAACAAGAATTCTTTTGTCATTTTCTGTGTTAACATCCGTTGTTTGCCCGTCAAGTTCAAAACCCTTGCCCTACTCGGTTCTAAATTCAAATTGCTCAAATTTTCGTACAATTTCACCGCTTTGTCCATGTTTTCCAACAACGGCATATTTTGCTCTGCTACTTTTTTCAAGACAGCAAGTGACGTATCTCCCGCAAGTACATCATCTACATTTAAACGAAAAATTTCCCATAATTGAGCAACTGTATCGAGTTGTTGCATAATGGCAGGATTATCAATCTTTACCAAATACAATCTTCTTTCGCCATTACGCAAACCTTTTAGCGTCCAATCAAAAAGACGAGCCGTCTTGCGGAGATTGTGCTTATTTTCTTCAATGTTAATCTCCTTAGCAATAAACAGGATTTCCTTGGACATTTTTTGAGTGAGCATCCGCTGTTTGCCAGCAAAATAAAAAATCATTCGCCACTCAAACTGGGTGGTAGCCTGTACTGCTAGACTCAAACAACAGCTCAGAAGTAACGTGGAAATAAAAAGCCATTTTTTCATCAAAATTCCTCCCTCATAAAATGATTATACGTTAATATAATGATTAATTGATGCCTGTGGTTGATTTTAAATCCCTACAATTAATAATATTATTCTAACTTTTTATCTAAATCAAGCAAAGAATATTAATTTTATTTATCATCCCTGATTATGAATACCATAGAAAAACTTAATCCATTGACCACCCCTTTACAAGGCATCAATCTCATTGAAGCCAGCGCAGGCACCGGTAAAACTTATACGATTACTACCTTATTTATTCGCCTCATTCTCGAAAAGCATTTGACGGTGGATAAAATTTTAGTTGTCACCTTTACTGAGGCGGCGACTGATGAATTACGTGATCGTGTGCGGCGGCGTTTGCGTGAGGCTTTGACGGCTTTTCAGCAGGGGGATAGCCCTGATGAAGTTTTGGCAGGTTTGCTACAGCTGTGTATTGATCGTGATGAGGCCATTTTTCGTTTAACTAACGCGTTACGCGCTTTTGATGAAGCCGCTATTTTTACGATTCATAGTTTTTGTCGGCAAATGTTGCATGACAATGCGTTTGAAAGTGGTGTGTTGTTTGATGCGAAATTGGTGAGCAATCAGTCTCATTTATTGCGCGAAATTATTGAGGATTTTTGGCGGCAACATTTTTATCAAATTTCTCAATTGTTTGTCACTTATGCGCTGGAAAATGGTTTTGATAATCCCACAAGTTTGCTCAGTACTTTGAAATATGGGCAATATGTTGGGCAACCTTTTTTGCAAATTATTCCACAACTTAATGCGCCATTAACTAGCGCTAAAGAGCGCGCTTTTTATAGCGCCTTTACTGAAGTACAAGCCGCTTGGGCCTCATATTCAGCAGAAATAGAAGATTTGCTCATCAATCATGAAAACTTAAATAAGAATAAATATCGAAACAACTCAATTTCTGAATGGTGCAAAGCCTTAAATCGTTTTTTGGAGGCAGATCATTTATCTATCATGTTGCCAGAAAAATTTATTAAATTTACCAACCGCGAGCTTGCACGGAGCACCAAAAAAAATAAAATGCCACCACAACACGAATTTTTTGATCTTTGTGACACATTACTTAATTGTCAGGAGGCATTATCTGATAACTTTCAACAACATTTGCTGACTTTAAAAATTAAATTGTTTGATGTTGCTGAACAAGCCTTGGCGCAAAAAAAGCGGCAACATCATATTCTCTCTTTTGATGATTTATTAATTAATCTACATCAGGCGCTACGAGGGGGCAATGGTGAAATCCTGGCGAAGTTGATTCGTAAAAAATTTCATGCCGCGTTGATTGATGAATTTCAAGACACCGATCCTGTGCAATATGAGATCTTTCATACCATTTATGGCACTGGTAACCCGATTTTATTTTTAATTGGTGATCCTAAGCAGGCGATTTATAGTTTTCGCGGTGCCGATATTTTTACTTATATGGGGGCTTGTCATGATGCGACACATCGCTACACGTTGGCGACTAATTGGCGTTCTCAAGCCGATTTAATTGGCGGTGTTAATAAATTGTTTGGAAAAACACAGCATCCATTTCTTTTTAAGGATATTCCTTTTCAACCGGTGGATGCGCCACCAGAAAAGCCACAAACCCGTTTAAAAATAGAAAATAAATATTTGCCGCCTTTACAAATCTGGTTTGTATCCAGAGAACTTGCCAACACTGCGCCTGATAAACCAATTAATAAAAGTTGGGCAAAACAACAAATTCCGTATGCTGTTGGTTATGAAATTGCCCGTTTGCTGATATTAGGGCAACAAGGGCAAGCGGTGATTGGTGATAAGCCCTTATTTGCGGGTGCAATTGCGGTGTTAGTACGCACCAACACGCAAGCGCGACAAATGCAAAAAGTATTAACTCGCATACACATTCCAAGTGTATTGTATAGCCGCGAAAGTTTGTTTACTTCTTTTGAAATCATGGAAATTGAGCGGGTATTGTTAGCAGTGACTGATCCCAGCAACGAAGGTTTAATCAAGGCGGCGCTCACAACGGATATGTTGGGCGTGTCTGGCAGCGAATTGCATAAATTGATGGAAAATGACCGAGCCTGGCAAAAATGCCTAAATCGTTTTCAACATTATCATTATATTTGGCGACAAGTTGGTTTTATTCAAATGTATCGTACTTTGCTGTTAAAAGAGCTTGTGCCACCGCGTTTGTTGAGCTACCCAGACGGAGAAAGACGTTTAACCAATGTATTACATGCGGCAGAATTATTGCAACAAGCCGTGATACAACAAAAATTAGGCATCAACGGCTTATGTCAATGGTTATCGCAACAACGCAGCCAAGAGGGCAATGAAGGTGCCGCAGAAGAACAACAATTGCGCCTAGAAAGTGATGAAAAATTAGTCAAAATTGTCACCATCCATAAAAGCAAAGGATTGGAATATCCCATTGTATTTTGTCCCTTTGTGTGGGATGGCTTTTTACACAACCAGGGTGCTAAGCAATTTACTTTTCATAATGAAAATGACGAATCGACACTAGACTTAGGCTCTACCAGACAAGAGCAACACCGCAAGCGTGCTTTAGAGGAGGAACGGGCAGAAAATTTGCGCCTATTTTACGTTGCAGTGACGCGTGCCAAACATCGTTGCTATTTAATCTATGGCGCTTTCAGAAATGCTTCAACTTCTGCGCTCGCCCATTTAGTGAATCCAAATATTAATGTAGAAAAAGCTGATGATGTGACATTATTGGAAAGTTTACAAAATTTAACGGTGGACAACACGCTACAAATTTCCCAGATGCCAACTGATCGTGCGCCATACCATCGCAAAGTTGAACAAACGGAACAGCTCACATTTCGCCTATTTTCAGGGGCAATTGAAAAGGGGTGGAAAGTCTCCAGTTTTAGCTCACTAGCCAGCACGACGGTGTCCAAGGAAGCCGCTGATCAACCCGATTATGATGAAATGACCTTATTTCGTCCACGCGACATGCCCCCGCCTGATAAAAAACACATTTTCAATTTTCCACGTGGCGCCAGAGCGGGTAATTTTATGCATGCGCTGTTTGAAAATTTGGATTTTACGCAACCAGATGATGAATTGATTGAGAACCAATTAACAAATTTTGGTTATAGTGTCGAAAAATGGCAAGAAACGATTATGAACTTGGTTGATAATGTGCTCAACACACCGCTAGAACCGCAACAACCAGATTTCACTTTGTCTTGTATTAGCCGTGATAAACGCTTGAATGAGTTAGAATTTTATTATCCAATGGCAGAAATCACGCCCAATGGATTAGAAACGGAGTTTGGATTTGAACACTTAGAATTTACCCCTGTGCGCGGATTTATGAAAGGGTATATTGACATGATATTTGAATACCAAGGACGTTACTATATTGTTGATTATAAATCCAATTTACTAGGCACACATCAGGATGACTATGAACAAAGCAAATTAAATGCGGTGATGTTGCGAGAAAAGTATGTTTTACAATATCACATTTATGTGGTAACGTTACATCGCTATTTATCTGCCCGTTTGCCAGGTTATTGTTATAAGGATCATTTTGGTGGTGTGTATTATTTGTTTTTACGTGGGATGAATCCAGAGGCGGGGGCGAATTTTGGGATTTATCGAGATCATCCAACGGCGGATTTGATTAATCGGTTGTCGAGCTATTTTCAAACTGATTAAAGTTTGGGAGTCATTGGTATTAAAATGTCATTAATAAACTCATTATTAAGAATTACCTTGGGAGTCATCATTGCGATTCCTTTGTTGTTATACCCACTCTTGTATTTTACTCAAGACAAATTGCTCTTTAAACCGCGTGGTTTGGATGATGCGCTGTTAAATTTGATTAGAAAAGAGTATCCTCATGCAGAAGAGCTCCAAATCAAAACTCCCGATCATGTGATGTTGCACGGTTGGTATGTGAAAAACAGCGCTGACAAACAGTCGCCCTTATTGATCTATTTTGGGGGTAACTCGGAAGAAGTCTCGGGACATGTGATGGATATTGAGGAATTAAAGGGTTGGTCATTGTTATTGGTTAATTATCGGGGATATGGCTTGAGTGAAGGCGCACCGAGTGAACAGCATTTTTTTAACGATGCTGTTTTACTTTATGATATTTTTGCTAAAAGGGTAGAGCCTACCAAAATTGTGGCATTTGGTCGCAGCATGGGTACCGGTGTTGCCGTTCATTTAGCCTCCCAAAGGGCTTTGAAAGGTGTGATTTTGGTGTCGCCCTATGACAGTATTAAAAACATTGCACAAAAAGTTTATCCTTATGTGCCCGTTTCATTGCTCCTTAAACATCATTTTGATTCACTGGCACTTGCGCCCTCAATCAAGATTCCCATGTTAGCCTTGATTGCAGAGGAGGATCGGATGA
>CAYFOB010000214.1:0-950 GCA_964344525.1 uncultured Thiomargarita sp. | reverse complement strand
CGCCTTCGCATTCTGTTGCGTTGATTGAAGCTTGGGGGGGGGTGACTCATCAAGCGATTATTCCAGAGACTCATCATAATGATATCACTTTTGGGCGTGGATATTGGGAAAATATTAGGATGTTTCTTAATTCGATGCTTTTGGAAGAGATTTAAATATGCAAAGTAGTCCATTAAACGGTATAGAATATTTTTTTCAGGGATTTTCCCTGATTTTCCAACCTGGGATCCGCCGATGGGTTATCATTCCCTTATTGATTAATGTTATGTTATTCAGTGCCTTAATTTATTTTAGTTGGTTACAATTTCAAGCGGTGAATGAAATTGTTGTGAATCAAGTAGAAAGTTGGGTACCCAATTGGGAATGGTTGGTTGAATTGGTGCGTTGGTTGATGTTGCCTTTGTTTCTGGTGATAGCACTGATAGGTGTTTTTTTTAGCTTTACGTTTATGGCGAATTTAATTGGTGGACCATTTAACGGTTTGCTAGCAGCCGCGGTTGAAAAACACTTAACAGGAAAAGCACCCGATTCTCCTTCAGAGTCTTGGTCTCAAATTTTTTTTGATCCAATAAGCAGATTATTGTATTATTTACGATGGGTTATTGTACTATTGATCATTTCCTTGATCCCTGTCATAAATATTGCATCACCGATGTTCTGGTTTCTTTTTAGCGCCTGGATCATTAGTCTAGAATATAGCAGCGCATCAATGGAGAATCATGGTTATCGAGGAGCAGAAATACGCCAAATTTTGGCAAAAAAACGTATAATGACGCTCGGTTTTGGTAGCACGGTTCTGGTAGCCATGCTGATTCCGGTGGTCAATTTTTTAGTCATGCCAACTGCAGTTGCCGGAGCGACTTGTATGTGGCTGAGTGAGTTTAAAAGGGATTATTGATTGCAGACCAATCACATAAATCACAGTTCAAAAATTAATTGGCAAAGTTTTT
>CAYFOB010000213.1:0-6965 GCA_964344525.1 uncultured Thiomargarita sp. | reverse complement strand
TGTTTGCCATAGGGCAAGCTTGGGTGAAAAAAACGCCGCTCGTTGTCATGAGTCAACGCATTCGCGCCAAAGCATTCGAATTAGGCGTGAAAGCCCCCATATTTGTAGCACCCTATGCCAGTGACAAAGGATTGTTGAGTGCAGTATTAAAAGCAGCCGCTTCAGAAAAGACAAATGAACCGTTTGATGATGCCACCAAGGCGTTTTATCGGTAGCTTGGAACTCTATGAACAATGCCATTTGCCCAGCAAACAGTGAATTTGAAATCAGCGCATTCGAGCAAAAATGTCGACTGGATGGTGTACTATCCTATCATGTTCAGGCAAAAAAGCCTGAATTAACCTTACATTTAGTATTGAAATTACCAGCCTATGATAACCCAGCGCGTGTGACTCAGCGACGTAAACAACTTGTTAACATTGCTGAGGCGCTTGTTGGGGGGGGGGGATATTTGCCCGCGATTGTCGAAGTTGGGCTGATGGAGGCACTGGTTGAGCTGGCGCCTCAATTTCGCTTTAATGAACCCTATATACTTTTGGAACGCCCAATCGGTGTCCCTTTAAGCACAATTAATGAACCTTTTTCTCAGGAGGATGCGGCAACACTCATTATTAGAGTGGCGCAAGGTGTTGATGCCTTGCACAAAGCGGGTTGGATACATGGCTCACTTGCGCCAAATAAAATCTATGTTGCACTTGATCGTGCTTTTGGTACCTTAGCGCATTTTGGCACTGTCATGCATGATGGTAAAGTCACCGATCATTTGATAAAAAGCCAACATAAAAGTTTTTCAGCGCCAGAAATACAAACACAAAAAAAAGTCACCAAACAAATAGATATTTATGCCTTAGGTATGTTGCTTTACCGTCTTTTGGTTGGAGAGGATCCTCTGCCACATGCTATAAATAAAGCGTCACCGCTCTCCCGTCTTGTTAATACGATTTTTAAGGTGGAACAAAAATTGGCGGAAAATGTACACTTTCCTAAAATCAATCGGATTTCAGAAAAATTGGTTGAAGTGATTTACAAGGCAACTGCATGGGATCAAAATACTCGTTATAGTTCGGTGCTTGAATTTATTGAAGCTGTGGGAAAAGCGTTTGGGTGGACAACCGCCAAATTTTCACTGCAAAAGTCAAAAAATCAAAAAGGATTGTTATCTGAAGGTGAATTTATTTATAACGGGCGCTACCAAATTAAAGGCGTGTTTGCCAGTGGCAACCAAGGTGTGATTTATGAAGCTTGGAAAATGCCTTGTGATACTGGCTTTCCAAATATACCTGTTTTAATCAAATGTACTCAATATCATTATCAAAATCGTCAAGAGGTGGGCACCTATATCTTTGGAAAACGTATCCAGATTGAACATGAAGCCAAAATGGCGCAAAGATTACACCGTTTTGTGGGAGTCACACCGCAGCCGATTGATTTTTTCTATGATCAAACACATGATCCTGTGATTAAAGCGCGTGCGCCAAGCTTATTAAAAGATGAGCCCTATTTCGTCATGAGCAAAATAGCCGCATCCTGTTTGGGCAACATTGAAAAACCAGAACCAAATTTTGCTATACGAATTGGGCGTCGTTTGGCAGAAGCGCTTGTCACAGTCCATGCCAGAAAAGTGCTTTATCAAGATATCAAACCCGAAAATATCTTGGTTGATGCATGGGGTAGCGCCGTTTTTCTCGTTGATTTAGGCGCCGTTTGTCCAGTCATCAATGGCAAACTTCAGGAAAACAGTCCAGGCTATGGCAACCTTACCCCTGGCTATCAGGCGCCAGAATTTGATGATTTGTGGCAAAATACCGATTATCGTTTTGACATTTATAGCTTGGGTGCCACCTTATTTTTTTTATTAACAGGTATTTGTCCTCTTTACGATTTATATGTGCCAGAATTCAATCAAATAGAAAAAAACAAAAATCAATTAGGCGCTGGTACCCTTGAAGAATTAACACGTGATGCTGAACGTCCTTTTTTAGAAATCGAAAAATTACCCGCCTCAGTACGCCCTGTGATTGCTCAATTAGTTGAAAGAAATCGCAATAAACGTTGCCCCAATGCCGAAACCGCAGTCAACATACTCAAACATTTAGAACGTCAATTATCAGGCTATCCCATTCCTGCCCCTATCATACGACGCGCTGAATACGTTGAGCCTGTAGGTATCGAAATTGAGTGCGAAATGCCGCATGATATTGCGATTAGCCATATTGTGCTCAAAAGAATGGATACACTTGTTAACAGATATCCTTGTGAAAAAATAATCATTTTACGTGACGATAATCCATTACCTGGCGTCATTTCCTACAAAATTCAGGCGGAAACGGAACTCGACAAAATTATTTGTTTAACCGCCTTACAACAAATCACTTATGCGCCTCCTTTAAAAGTCAACCTGATAGAAAAACCAGGCACAATTATAGTCCGTTGGGAACCCATTTCATCAGCCAAAAGCTATGTGGTATTGCGGCATAATAATCATATGCCAGAAAATCTGAGAGATGGCATTCAAATCTGCGAAAAAATAGTGGATACCACTTGTCGGTTTATAGAAGACAAAATGCTTTCACCAAATCAAACCTATTTCTACGCGGTGATTGCTCAATACCAAGGTAATATCTATTCCCCGCCTGCTGGTGGTGCAGCAACCCCACGTCCTTTACCAGTTGCACCACACATCATTGATTGGACAAGTAATCCAGAAACCTGCGAATGTGTTATCTATTGGCAACAAACAGAACCGCTCCCTGATTATTATATTATTAAAGAATTTGATGAAACAGAATTAAATACGTTTAAATATGAACCCAAACAACTAGAACATACAATCAACACTCGTTCTGGGGAAAAGCGTTGGATACGTATTGCCAGCCGAATTATGGACGTTTATTCCAGTTGGCGCTCAATATTGGTTGCGGGTTATGTACCAGTCAACGAATTACGTGCAGAAGCGCCTCAAGCGGAGCGTGCGATTTTGAATTGGCAGGCAATGGTGGGCATTTTTTATCAAATAGAGCGTCAAACCGGTGAAATTTGGCAAAAAATTGGGCGTGTGAAGGAGCCTCCTTTTTTTGATGAAAACATTGTGCCAGGAGAATATCATTACCGTGTACAAGCTTTAATGCCATTAAATCCCAATGAATATCACTATTTTGGTAGCGCCACGGTGAAAGCCCATGTGTTAGAAGCGGTGCCCTTGCCAGATGTTCAATTCAATTTGCAAGATAATGTATTAACACTCGTTTGGCAATTTAATAAAAATGCACAAAAAATTTCAGGTGTGCAAATTTCATGTGATACTGAGGACAAAAATTTATACTCTGGCAAAATTGAAGACAGTAATAATCTCGTTTTGCCTGATTTACCAATTGGAATCCAAGTGACTATTCGTGTTTGGGGTGTTTTTGGAGAAGAAAGGTCACCGCGCCCACTCACCAAATGGATTGTGCCCACCGCGCCAGTTGAAGCGTTGATGGTAGAAACGTTCATTGAAAAAACCAAATTATCCTGGAAAATGCCACCAAATGTTGATTATTGCGTTATCTATCGACAAAGTCGCATGTCAACCACAACGATATCTGAACGGTGTCACGATAATTTTTTGATTGATGCTGATGTACCGACTGGCATTGAAGTTACCTATCAAGTCAAACCCATTTTTCAAAACGGTGTCATAGGCAACGCTAAAAGTAGCGAAACGGTGATTGTTCCCCCCCAACCACAAGTCCCACAAAATATTTATTGGTTACAAGAAAATCAACAGCTGTCTTTTAAATGGCAACTGCCACCCGATATGCGTTATATTTCAGGCTGGCAAATTGTTGTGTTATACAAAAATTTTGAACGCAAGCGGGAAGTGCCCCGAAATACCACTTTTGTCACAATAACCAAACTCCCCCCCTGGGTGCCTATTTATGTAGAAGTGCGCGCACTCGTGGGCAGTCAAGTTGGAGAATTAGTCACCCGCAGTGTCGGAGGCATAACAGAAAACAGTCGTGTAAATATTAAAGCATCCATTAACGAAGTGAATTTGCAATGGAACCCACCCCCATTAATGGGAAAACTCATTGTCAACCGTGAAGGCGGAGAAAAAACAGTTCAATTTGTTGTACCTGCAAAAGAGAAATTTTATGTCGATTTCCCCTCAAAACTGAATACTGAATACTTGTATTCCTATTATTTTGAACTAGAACATCCAGAAATAGGAACGCTCAGAACAACACCGTCGTTGCCCCAAAAAGTGTTTCCGCGCACCTATCCTGTCAATACAGAAGCGCCAATAGTGGGACTCCATCCCGATGGGCAACAGATCAATTTAACTTGGCTGCCAGAATCAAAACATCCGTCAGTAGATAGTTACCTATATCTTCGTAAAATAGGGACAGAACCTTTTCCAAGCGAACCTTTTGAAATCAATCAATTAGCTTCGCTGATACAACAGAAAAATGTCACAACAATAACAACCCCAAAGAGCGACTATATTTCTCATTTAGGCATCACTTGTCAATATGCACGAGTCGCTATCAACACTTTAGCAGCTGTTATTTCGCCAGCTGCTTCAGTTACCAGCATCCCCCCTGTGAAGATAGAATCTGTACATTTTGGAAAAATACAAACAACCCTTATTGTCAAAAAACTGCCTGTATGGCAAGTAATATTGCGAAGAGAGGCTTCAAACGTACCAGATTCAACCCCTTGTATGTTATTAGCAGAAAAAGCGACTAGTCCACAATCATTATTAAAAACAATCGCGAAAAAATTACAAGGAGAAAGGGAAGGCATACAACTATTACCCCCTGGCACAAGCCAATTGACTGACATTTCTGTGGGGCAGGCTTTTAGATATCACTTATTGTCTTTAGTCAAAACACCCAATAAATGCTTTATATCAGCCTGTCCACACACCTCCCAATCAACAGAGGCAGGGCTTCGTGTCATTTATGAATTTAGCAAACTAAACGAAGTTTGGTACTGGGCAGCGGTGGATTTACTGCTTAAATGGACATTTCAACTCACCTCTGGAAAAACAATTGTTTACACTTCAACACAAACAACGGGTAAATTTCTCTTACCAGAAACAGTGAAAACTGTGCAAATTGTGACACAAACAGGAGAAGAAATCATTGGAGAAAATATCAGGGATTTACCCATAGAAGGTAAACAAATATTACCAGAACGAGTCAATCTTTGGTTGGCACAACAATGGTTTCAAATCAACCGTTATCTAATCACCACCGAAATCCTAGCGCATGCAGAATTGCTGGTACAACAAATAAACCCAAATAAGATAAAAGTCACAATACCCAAAGAATTGGGCGATGGTCATTTATTATTTATTGCCAAATCCCAAAAAAACCGCCCGGTGGTACAAGTTTTTCGCACTCACTCTTGGAGATTAAGAACACGAGTCGTTGATATTTTTTGCGATAAGGAGCCTTGGTTAAAGATAAATGGGTTAAGTATGCAACGAATATTGGAAAGTGTTAAGTACTGAATAATGTTTATTTATTAGGGTTGTTGCAAAATCTTCGACATTTTCTGAATAGACTGTAAACGGATAACTACAAGGATTATATTCATCGGCGCTTTGCACAGATGAGAACAAGGATGCGTAACATCAGTTAGTGGCCTGATTAGTGCCCTGTGGATTACGCAAACGTGTTTAAGCTATGTAAAAACGTTTTATAATTATAATATATACAATATATCAAGTCAACATACATACTATAAATAAAAAAATCAAATACTTAATTATTAAAAAATCAAATAACGTAAAAAAAATGTTGCATTATTTGAACAAAATAATATAAAATAGCGCCCGCTAAGTTGAAATCGTACATTTACTAAGCGATAATGATGGCGATGGTGTTGTGGATGAGGTAGATGAGGTTCCGTGGAGCGATTTGAACTGATGTTACGCATCCTTTTTCACAATCCATAGTTGCAAAGCTTGCGCTTTGCACTCCAGTTAATTTTTTTTGGGGGAGTGCAAAGCAGCGCTTTGCCTGCATGGGAACAAAAATGCGTAACATCAGTTAATAAAGGATAAATCAAAATAGAATCGAAACTGTGCGCATGCTTTTGACTTATCCTTTATTAAAAGTAATCCTTGTAGTTATTGCATAATTTACAATGAAATTTTATTCTACTTGCCTATTGCTCCTTTTATTTTATCATCAAATAGCACTTGCTGACACTGCATATTTTGGATTGTCGGTGATGGATTTTGGTTATAAAGAATTTGGAGATGAGGAGAATTTGCTTGATCGTGAAGATGGTTTGTTGCCTGGCATAGTCGCTGGCATCACTAGGGAGTGGATTTCGGCAGATTTATCCTATTATTCAAATGAGGTTGACTATAAGGGGCAAACACAATTTGGTACCCCTATTGAGACACGCACTGACGAGAAAATATTTGATTTTTCCTTACAATTGGGTACTGGACTTTACGTGGGGTTGGGTTATCATCGCTGGGAGCGGGACATTCAATCTCTCTCAACCGTTTCTGGGCTTTTCGAGATATACGAATGGTGGTATGGGTTGTTGGGTGCAAAAAGCAGTTTTCCTTTCACCGATAAATCAGATTGGGTGATTGATTTTAGCATCATCCAGCCGATTAAGCCCACTGTAGAAATTGACTTCGATGGCGCTTTTGATAAGACAAAACTCGATTTAGGCGAAAGGTTGGGGGGGCGTTTTTCGCTCGCTTGGCAGTACCGATTCAATGACACTATGCATATTGTTGTTGAATCCTATTTAGAACGTTGGTATTTAGGTCGCAGTGCCACAGAAACCTTAACTCGCAACGGAAAAAAAGTGGGCGGAGTTTTTGAACCGCGAAGTGAGGCGCTCAATAAGGGCCTCACTATTTATTTGACACGCTCTTTTTGAAGTCCAAGTAACCTTGGACTCAATGCCATTAAGTTAATAAAAAAAACTTTAAAAACAAACTATTATACTGT
>CAYFOB010000212.1:0-7004 GCA_964344525.1 uncultured Thiomargarita sp. | reverse complement strand
ATTTTTTTGACGCGATTTTTCCAAAAAAATTTGACAGGACAAAATTTTTCTAGTAAGTAATATTTTATATATTCATGAGGAACTTTATAAAATATAACCTCAAATCAACTACGATTTTATTTTCAAACCACCGAACCTGTGCAAAATACACCTACTCGCATTTTACGTCCTGATCATCAATTGTCACGTCGCAATATCAGTCAAGCGGCGCTTGATGTCTTATATCAATTACATAAGGCTGGCTATCAAGCATTTCTCGTTGGGGGTTCCGTACGCGATGTCTTATTGGGACGAGCTCCGAAAGATTTTGATGTGGTCACCAATGCTCATCCTGAGCAAGTCAAAAGCTTGTTTCATCGTTGTCGCTTAATAGGACGACGTTTTTTGCTGGCTCATGTACCTCTCAAAGATGAAATTGTTGAGGTAGCTACCTTTCGTGCTCACCACAACAAAGGGGGCGATGGTGCCACGGAAAAAGGGCGCATTGTACGTGATAATGTGTATGGCAGCTGCGTGGGTGAAGATGCTTTGCGCCGCGATTTTACGATCAATGCGCTTTACTACGACATCAGTGATTTTTCCCTACTTGATTATGCTGATGGCATGGGGGATTTACAGGCTGGTGTGATACGTTTAATTGGTGATCCTGTGTTGCGCTATCAAGAGGATCCCGTGCGTATGTTACGGGCGGTACGATTTGCAGCGAAACTTGGCTTTAACATAGCCCCACAGACGGCGGCGCCAATTTATGATTTAGGTGGATTACTCGCCGAGATTCCCCCGGCGCGTTTGTTTGAAGAGGTGCTAAAGCTGTTTCTCAGTGGACATGCTATGCAATCATTTGTGCAATTGCAGCAGTATGACTTATTTAAGGAATTATTTCCCTATACAAATGCGCGTTTTGATGATACAACCAGCTTAGCATTAATCAAACAAGTGCTACACAACACTGATGAGCGGAAAAGTGACAATAAATCTATCATGCCCGCTTTTTTATTGGCAGCGTTGTTATGGCCCCCACTATCGCACCAGTTGTCAAAGAAAGCAGCAAAGAGCAGGAATCCACAAGAAATCTTGTTAACAGCTAGTCAGCTTGTCTTGGGCAATCAACAACGGCACGTCGCTATTCCAAGACGCATCGCCATATTGATACAAGACATTTGGCTACTACAACTGCGCTTAACACGACTACGCCGTGGCAAAAAAAAGTGTTTAAGTGTACTAGGACATCCCCGTTTTCGTGCGGGTTATGATTTTCTGCAACTGCGCGCTAGCGCAGGTGAAGAGCAAGTAGCCGTTGACGTGGAATGGTGGACACACTTTTTAGAACATGACGAAAAGGGACGTGAAATTTTATTATCGCCAACCCCTACTAAAAAACGGCCACGGCGGCGTAAACCTAAAAAAAAGTGAAAACTACCGCCTATATAGGATTAGGCAGCAACCTTGATAATCCTATTCATCAAATCAAACAAGCGTTGCTAGCGCTTGATGCTTTGCCCAACACTCAGTTAAGGGCACAGTCTGCATTGTATCGTAGCAAACCATTGGGGCCACAAAATCAGCCTGATTATATCAACGCTGTTGCAGTGCTCAACACGACATTGTCGCCACTGGCTTTGCTTGATATGATGCAGACTATCGAAAATCAACAAGGTCGTATTCGTGGTGCCCAGCGGTGGGGGCCAAGAACTTTGGATTTGGATATGTTGTTGTATGACAACAAGCAATTACAAAATCCTCGACTGACTTTACCGCATCCAGGCTTGTATGAAAGAGCTTTTGTGCTATATCCGCTCTATGAATGTGCCCCCGATTTAGTTTTACCGGACGGACAACCGCTATCTTCACTTATCGACAAAGACACTGATAACTGAATCCTTCCAACTGGAACCTGATTATGACATTGACCCATTTGCGAAAACTCAAAGCGAGGGCTGAAAAAATTTAACGGTTTACGATGCCAGTTTTGCTCAACGACTTGGTCAAGCGGGTATTGATATTTTGTTAGTCGGTGACTCATTAGGTATGGTTATTCAAGGTCATGACAGCACTTTACCCGTGACGCTTGAAGATATGATTTATCATTGCCAGCTAGTGCATCGTGGCAATCAACACTCCTTGTTAATTGTTGATATGCCATTTATGAGTTATGCGACCCCTCACGATGCCCTAGAAACTGCCGCTCGCCTGATGCGTGAAGGACAAGCGCAAGTGGTAAAACTTGAGGGCGGCGCGTGGTTAGTAGATACGGTGCAACTTTTGACAGAACGCGGAATACCGGTTTGCGCTCATTTAGGCTTAACGCCACAATCTGTACATCAATTAGGGGGTTATCGTGTGCAAGGTCGGAGTGAAACTGAGGCAGAACGCCTACACAATGATGCATTAGCTTTACAAGCGGCGGGCGCTTCGCTACTCATCCTTGAATGTGTACCGGGCGATTTAGCCGCGAACATTACTCGCTCCTTAGATATTCCCGTGATAGGCATTGGCGCAGGCGCCTCATGTGATGGGCAAGTGTTGGTTTTATATGACATGTTAGGCATTACGCCAGGCAAAAGACCCTCATTTTCCAAAGATTTTTTGCAAGAAACTGGCACAATACCAGCAGCGATTGAAGCTTTCATCGGTGCTGTGAAAGATGGCACTTTTCCGGGCGCTGAGCATACTTTTGGATAGCTCAATTTTAAAGGATTGGTGCATTGATTGATATCCGTCATAAGTTGCACTATTTCTGTTTGAATGACCAAAAAAAGTGCCAATTGTGACGGTGTCAAGTATATTAGCCCAATTAAAGGCGCTGGGCATTAAGCCTAGAGTGTAACATTTGGACTATCACTTAAATCCCAAGGGGGATAATTACAATTGATAAAAAACCTCATAACTATAATATTAACAATTTTTGCAGCTTCTTTAGGCGGTGCTAAAGCCTATATTGATCATAGATTAGGTGTTGAATTGAATACTGTTATAAAATCGATAGCTGATAAAGTGACAATAAAATATGAATCTGTGAGCACTTCACTGTTAGGATCAGTTGTGATCGACAATTTGCGCTTAACTACACCAGATTATCCCCCCGTGCAGATTAACACAGCTATACTTTATAAAGCCTACCAATTTTATGATCCCAATCAATTGCCGCAACAAATGTCAATAAACATACAAGGCGTACAATTTTCGATTAGCAATACCGCTCAACCCATTCCTGTCCTCATTGAGGCGCTTGGGTATGCTCCTTACTATATCAGTTCCAAAGAATTGCGCGGTTTGGGCTACGCTCGTGTTAATGCAGATATAGATATATTCGCAAAATCAAACGGGGATAATATGTCGCTGTCTGGGACGGTGAATGCACACGCTTGGGGCGAATTGAGACTATCCGCAGAAGTGCCAGCGCCCAAAAAATGGGCTGCCCCCCAAATACAATCACTCACATTAAGCTATATTAATAATGGGCTAATTAATCGGGTATTCACACGACTGGCGCAACGTAATACAATGACAATCGACCATTTTAAACAAATGCTGATCACCAAATTCAAAAACGATATTAGACAAGCAAGAATAACATTAGATACCAGCAGCCTACAGCAATTTATTCAAAATCCATATATACTAACAATACACCTACAACCTACTTCACCGATAAGGATAGGTGCGCTTTTTTCAACAACCCCAAAACGTTTAGGGTTAAAAATCACGTCGTCAATCGAATGATTTACATTAAATAGTAGCAATTGCTATTATTATTACTTAACTTAGGAGAATGAACTATATGCTAATTAAAAGTGCTTTGTATTCAACCCTAGCCGCTTTGTTGTTGGGCTTAACATCTTATGCCAACGCTGCGCAGGTTAGAACCGACGATGGTTATGTGATTCATTACAATGCCTTCAGTACCGAGATACTACTACAAAAAACGGCAGAGACATATGGCATCAAGCGGAGCAAGAACCGCGCGATGTTGAATGTATCTGTTCGCAAAGGGGAAAAAGGCAGTCTCATGAACACCAAAGGGGTAGAAGCCAAGGTGATGGGGCATGCTGTCAACCTCTCTAGCCAGTTGAAAACCCTTAAGATACGGGAGGTTCCAGATTCGGGGGCTGTTTATTACATTGCCGAATTCAATATCACCGATAAAGAAATTTTGAATTTTACCATTTGGGTTGATCCTGAAGCACAAGGCAAGGTGAAGACAATTACATTTAGTCAACAATTTTTTATCGACTAACTGGTCAAATACCCAACACATTTAACGGAGAGCAGTCCTTCGGGGCTGCTTTTTTATTTTGGGGATACTGATGTCAATATCTTTGATGCCTAATTATGCCCGCCTACCCGTCAACTTTGTTAAAGGCGAAGGGGCGTGGTTATGGGACACACAAGGAACACGTTATTTGGATGCCTTATCAGGCATTGCCGTTTGTGGTTTAGGACATGCCCATCCTGCTATCACAAGCGCCATTTGTGAGCAGGCACATCAGTTGTTGCACACATCCAATCTTTACGGCATTACGCATCAACAAGCTTTAGCAGAGGCATTGGTGCGAATATCGGGGATGGACACTGCATTTTTTTGTAACTCTGGTGCAGAAGCTAACGAAGCTGCCCTCAAAATTGCCCGCTTATATGGGCATAATCTTGGCATAGAGCGTCCAACTGTGATTGTCACCGAAGGCTCATTTCATGGGCGGACGTTGGCTACCTTAACAGCAACAGGTAATCCCAAAATCCAAGCCGGATTTGCGCCGTGGGTAGAAGGATTTATTCGTGTGCCATACAACGATGTGGATGCAATGGCTGAAGTTGCCGAACAACATCCCGAAATCGTCGCGGTGCTTGTTGAACCGGTGACTGGCGAAGGGGGGATTGTCATTCCTGATGCTGATTATTTAGCAAATGTGCGGGCTTTATGTGATCGTCACAATTGGCTATTAATGCTTGATGAAATCCAAACAGGCATGGGGCGAACAGGACAATGGTTTGCTTATCAACACACCCCCATCCTTCCTGATGTCTTGACGCTTGCTAAAGCTTTAGGTAATGGCGTGCCCATAGGCGCTTGTTTAGCGCATAACAAGGTTGCAAAAATTTTGCAACCTGGTACCCATGGCTCAACTTTTGGCGGTAATCCCTTGGCTTGTCGAACTGCACTGGCGGTGATTGAAACAATTGAACGGGATAAATTGCTGCAACGCGCCCAACAATTGGGGCAACAGTTTTCTCAAGGATTTCGAGCGGAGGGCGTTGTGCTGGATATTCGTGTTAAGGGGCTAATGATTGGTATTGAACTTGAGAAACCTTGCGGGCAGTTAGTGAGCAAGGCACTTGAAAAACAATTATTAATTAATGTCACCGCAGAGCGCGTTATCCGCCTATTGCCCCCCTTGATTTTAAGCGATGCACAAGCCAATGAAATCATTACCACCGTCAACCACTTAATTCGGGATGCCCCGTAATGCACTGAAGGAGAGGCTTATGGCTCCTCGTCACTTTCTTACTTTGATGGATTTTACTAAAGAGGAATTGCAGACATTGATTGCGCGAGCGGTAGAGCTCAAAACCATGCAATACGCGGGTGTTCAGTATGAACCTTTTAAAAACAAAGTATTGGCAATGATATTTGAAAAATCATCTACCCGCACCCGTGTTTCTTTTGAAACGGCTATGGTGCAGTGTGGTGGGAGCGCGATCTTTTTGTCGCCGCGTGATACACAATTGGGGCGCGGTGAACCCACTGAAGACACTGCGCGGGTGTTATCACGCATGGTAGATTGTGTGATGATACGCACTTTCGAGCATAGCGAAATTAAACGCTTTGCCAAATATTCTCAAGTGCCGGTTATTAATGCTTTGACTGATAGGTGCCATCCTTGTCAATTATTAGCTGATATACAAACTTACATTGAACACAGAGGCAGTATTCAAGGCAAAAAAGTGGCTTGGATAGGGGATGGTAATAATATGTGCCACTCCTACATAGCGGCGGCGCGTCAGTTTGATTTTGAGTTAGCGATTGCATCCCCAGATGGCTATCAACCCAAGGCTGATATAGTGGCCCAATCCAAAGGACACATTAGTCTCAGCACCGATCCGGAACAAGCGATCACCGATGCTGATTTAGTATCTACTGATGTATGGGCGAGCATGGGGCAAGAAGAAGAACAGGCACAACGCGCTCAAACATTTGCCCCCTATCAAGTCAATAAACGACTCATGTCCTTGGCAAAAGATGATGCGTTATTTATGCACTGTTTACCTGCCCATCGCGGTGAAGAAGTCAGTGCAGAGGTGATTGATGGACCACAAAGTGTGGTGTGGGATCAAGCGGAAAATCGCTTACATTCACAAAAAGCGCTACTGGAATTCTTGTTGGTTAAAAGCTAAGTCCAAGAGAAACCAAGTTGTGAAAAAAAACTTGGTTTCTCTAAGACATTATCCTCACCTATTTCGTTTCGCTTTTAGCAGAAACACGAGGATCATAATAGGGATAACCGCCGTAATAGGGATAACCCCCCCAAGCAGGATAACCACCCCAACCAGGATAACCGCCATAATACGGATAACCACCCCAGCCAGGATAACCGCCATAATACGGATAACCCCCCCAACCAGGATAACCGCCCCAACCAGGTCCATTAAACATATTCCAAGGGCTCCATCCCCCCCACCATGCTTGCGCATCTTTGGTAGGTATCAGCATGGCACTGCCAAGGAGCAACGCTACAGCGACTAAATGTACAAGCTTTTTCATGGTACATTTCCTCATAAATTGTGTTATTACAAGATACAAGTGCAGAATTAAGCGAGTGCTAATATTACTAAATTATAATATTAAAAATCAAGCATATTTTGAAAATTTTTTTTTGAATTAGTAACTGATGTTACGCAATCTATTTCTAAAACCCATGAATAACTACACGGATTACTTTTAATAAAGGATAACCCCATTAATGAAGTGATTTTGACTTATCCTTTATTAACTGATGTTACGCACT
>CAYFOB010000211.1:3984-7012 GCA_964344525.1 uncultured Thiomargarita sp. | reverse complement strand
ATTATAGCCAAAATTAAAATTAAAGACCAACATCTTTTTCTGAAAAGCTATAGGTGTGAATGTTGCCTTTTAGGAGTAACTTATGATCAAAGAAATCTATTCAAAACCCATTTCACAGTGGCTTTGTGTGATTATACTCTGTTTTCCTTGGGCATCTCTTGCTGATGAATTAACGGTGACAGAAATTGCTCGGGAAGGTAGTGGCAATTATACAAAGGTGATTGTTGTTGGCAACTATGCTTATGCGGCACCAGGCAGCAAGGGGCTTGATATCATTGATATTAGCACCCCTCAAACACCCACCTTGGTGGGGAATTACTCTTTTGAGGAAGTGAACGGCATAGCTGTGAATGGCAACTATGCTTATGTGGCAGCTACTGGCCTACAGATTATAGATATCAGCAACCCCAATAACCCTACCTTGGTGGGAAGTTATAATATATCTGGCGAGGTAAACGGCGTGACAGTGAATGGCAATTACGCTTATGTGGTGAATGGGGTCCTACAGTCTAATGACCTACGGCTGGATGGAGCCCTACAAATCATAAACGTTAGTAGCCCCAATAGTCCCACCAATATTGGAAGCCATGATACCTCTGGCGAGGCTTGGAACGTAACAGTGAACGGCAGCTACGCCTATGTGGCGGATGGCTCGACTGGCCTAGAAATCATAGACATCAGCAACCCCAATAAACCTACCTTGGCAAAAAGCTATGGAATATCCGGCTATGCTGAGGACGTGGCTGTGAATGGCAGCTACGCCTATGTGGCGGGTTGGTCTAGTGGTCTAGAAATCATAGATATCAGTAGTCCCAATAGTCCCAGCAATGTTGGAAACTATGACACCTCTGGTGAGGCTTGGAACGTGGTAGTAAACGGCAACTACGCTTATGTGGCAGATGGGGCTAGTGGCCTACAAATCATAAACATCAGTAGTCCTAATAACCCTATCTTGGCGGGGCACTATGATACTGCTGGCGAGGCAAACGACGTGGCTGTGAACGGCAACTATGCTTATGTAGCAGATGGTGATAATCAGTTAGTTATTTTACATATCAGTTCAAAGGGTTCTCCTGTGGCTCAATTTACCGCTTCACCTACGCAGGGGGTTGCACCGCTGTTAGTTAATTTAGACGCTAGGCAATCTTCTGGCGGTGAGGGTTCAATTGTCAAATATAAATGGATATTTAGTGATGGCGCTGATAAATTGGAGGAAACCAACGGGTTGGTAAATCATACTTTTACAAAAGCTGGTGACTACACTATTCACCTTATTGTCACAAATGATCTGGAACTCACAGGCGAGGCGACTAAAACGGTTAATGTTACTTCGTCTGCTGCTGGGGAGGGAAGTACGCCTACTTCTGGGGCGGGAAGTACAGTTGCCTCTCAGGAGGGCGGTAGTGATAGTCGCGCTGGTGGTGACGATGGTGGATGTACATTAGGAAACACGCCTTCTGATCCCCTTTTTCCTTTATTGGTAATAGTCTCATTGTTTTATCTCTACTATCGCCACTGTTCAACATACGATGGATATTTTTGACTGATAAGCTAAAAACCTTCAAGGTTTGTTAAACCTTGAAGGTTTAAGCCTAGTGCCGGAGGGCGGAAATTTCCAGGCCACTCGAAGCGGAGCTTCGGGGCATGCATTCCCAAGCGGGAGCTTGGGAACGAGAAAACCTATTTATTCTCGTTCCCAAGCTCCTGCTTGGGAATGCATTCATCGAAGCTCTGCTTCGAGTGTAGGTGGCCTGGAAATTTCCGCCATCCTGCACTAGCTACCTATCCTTCTGCGCCCAATAAAGCTGTGTCTTTATTAGCGATAAAAATAATTATGAGTCGTGAGAAAAACTATTGTGTCATAACACCTTCCAATTTCTCCGCATAATTATCCATTTCAACCACAGTCCGCATTTCTGTTGCACACACCAATAAACTATTTCCTAATTCAGGGTAAAACGTCGTTAGGTTATAGCCACCCAAAATATTATGTGTTGTTAATTCACGTAATACCTCATCAATGGGCTTTTCCAAACGTAACACAGCTTCATGAAAAAATGGTCCATCAAACACCTGACTGACACCTGCAATGGCTGTTAGTTTTTCAACCAACGTGGTGGTGTTAGCATGGCAAGTTAAGGCAACACGCTCTAAACCTTTCGCTCCCAATAAAGCAGTATGAATAGTCGCAGCTGTTGTCATCAAACCTTGATTGGTGCAAATATTAGAAGTTGCTTTGGAACGGCGAATATGTTGCTCCCGCGCTTGCAAAGTTAAAGTGTAACCTGTTTTACCGTCAAAATCAACGGTGCGTCCTATAATGCGCCCCGGCATTTGTCGCACATAAGCTTTTTTGCAGCACATAAAACCAAAATAAGGCCCCCCCGTGGACAAAGGAATGCCCAAAGGTTGACCTTCACCGCAGACAATATCAGCGCCTTTTTTACCCCACTCGCCGGGTGACGAGAGCACAGCAAGCGTTAAGGGATTAACAACACCTATCACTAATAGTCCCTGCGCATGAGCCCAATCAGTCAATTCATCCACCGCCTCTAAGCCACCAAAAAAGTTAGGTTGGGGAATGACTAAGGCTGCATTCTCAGCGCTGGCAAAATTGGCGAGACTCTCAGGCGCAATAGTGCCTCCCTCATAAGGCAGATCAACGAGTGTCAATTTTTGATTTTTAACGATAGTATGCACAACACGCCGATAAATTGGATGCACCGTTGTTGGCATTAAAATACGTTTAGCCTTGGATTTAGTCAGGCGCACCGCCATCAACACAGCCTCTGCTAAAGCCGATGCGCCATCATATAAGGAAGCATTAGAGGCATCCATCCCGGTCAAATTAGCCATCAGAGTTTGAAATTCATACAAAAGTTGCAACGTACCTTGGCTGGCTTCGGCTTGATAAGGAGTATAGGCAGAATAAAATTCGCCCCGCGTGGTGATTTCCCAAACGGCTGCAGGAATTTGATGTTCATAAGCCCCAGCACCAATAAAACAAACAGCCCCACCATCTTGGGCA
>CAYFOB010000211.1:3253-3974 GCA_964344525.1 uncultured Thiomargarita sp. | reverse complement strand
CTAAATGACCACAACGCAAAGCAGTGGGAATTTCATCAAATAAGTTCTCAACACTGCTAACGCCGATGGTGGCAAGCATGGAGGCAATATCATCTTGGGTATGGGGAATATAAGGCATAAAGTTGGGTGTAGGTTGTACGAACTAATTTAAAAATCACAAAGTTTGTCCCTAAATAATCTTTAGGGACAAGTCTATTATTCCGCTACTCCTTGTTGGCAATAACTTCAAGATATTCCGCCGCTGTTAACAGGGTTTCCATCCCACTGTCTTCAGTTGGTTCAAGTTTGAATAACCAACCATCCCCATAAGGGCTACTATTAATCAACTCAGGCGCATCACTTAACGCATCATTGCTTTCAATCACTTTACCTGCTATTGGGCAAAATATATCAGAAGCGGCTTTGACCGATTCAACCACACCGCACTCATCTTCTATCTCAAAATCATCACCCACGTTCGGTAGGTCAACATAGACCAAATCACCCATTTCGCTTTGTGCATGATCACTGATACCAATGGTGGCGATGCCATCTTCTACCCGCACCCACTCATGGGATTTAGTATATTTCAAATTTTCGGGTACTTCACTCATTCTCAATAATCCTTATGTTAAAAAACTAAATACAAGCTTTGCCATGCCGCACAAACGGGGGTTTAACCACTTGCGCAGGTAATTGCTTATTACGTATTGTCACATCCACCTGTTGATAAACACCCATC
>CAYFOB010000211.1:1239-3243 GCA_964344525.1 uncultured Thiomargarita sp. | reverse complement strand
AGGCAATCGAAACCCCTAAGGTTGGTGAAAAAATGCCACTGGTAATATGTCCCACCTTGTTGCCATTAACTGATACTGTTTGATGAGCGCGTAAAACGCCCTTTTCCCGCAATACCAAACCTACCATCACTTGAGCAACACCCGCATCAAGTTGAGATTTTAAGGCACTACATCCAATAAAATTCCGATCTTTTGGTTTAAAAGCCACCGTCCAAGCTAAGCCAGATTCTAAAGGAGAAGTATTTTCATCCATATCTGCTCCATACAAATTCATGCCAGCTTCAAGACGCAAAGTATCACGCGCAGCGAGACCCACCGGCGCAATGAATTTAGCGAGCATGTTGTCCCACCATTCAGCAACTTGCACGGCTGGCAAAATCATTTCAAAACCATTCTCACCAGTATAGCCAGTACGCGCCACAAAAAGTTCATCTTTATACCAAGCAGCACAAAAAGGGTCTAGCGCTTGAAAATCGGCTGGTAACAAAGGAGTCAACTTTTCGTGCGCATCTGGTCCTTGCACAGCAAGCATGGCAAGATCATCACGCTCACGGACTTCTACTGCAAAATCTTGAGCATGCAATGTAATCCAAGCCATATCTTTATCCCGTGTTGCTGCATTGACGATCAAGCGAAACCGAGTTTCTTCTTGAAAATAGACAATTAAATCATCAATCACGCCACCTTGTTCATTCAACATGCAACTATAGAGCGCTTTACCGACTTTTTTCAAGCGCCCAACATCATTAGCCAATAAATAGCGCAAAAATTCTCGCACCCGCAGCCCAGTCAAATCAATGATCGTCATATGTGAAACATCAAACACGCCTGCTGACTTGCGAACTTGATGATGCTCGTTGATTTGCGAGCCATAATGCAAGGGCATATCCCAACCACCAAAATCGACCATTTTGGCGTTATATTCCAAGTGCTTGTTATATAAAGGAGTTTTTTTTCCCATGATAATTTGAGTGAGATAATAACTAAGCAAAATTGTAAACTATTATAAAATAATTTCAAAATGTACCCAAGCACATCTACAGTTGAAAGAAAGATTTAAACCTCTATAATAATGTGGTTTTATTGTAATAAATTGATCAGAGTCAATAAATATTAATTGAAAAACCGAATTCACATCAAAGGACTTACTACTGCCCAATTGATAACTGATATGTACGATTTTCCCCGTCAAAAACTATGTGAACTAATTGATCACCACGGCACAATCCTAACTGAAGATATAGAGCGCTGTGAGTTTTTATTGTGCAATGCCTGTGGTGGTGAATACAAGCGAGAAATCTTTGTGCTAATCAATGCGATTAAAGAAGGTGTGGTTGAGGAGCTATTAAATTCGCCACAAGGTTTGGCGGATGATAAGGCGCTCAATCGTTTAGCACAGCTGCTACATAAAAATTTGTGGCTAGATAAAACGGCTGCCAAGTGGGCGGTGCAAACCTGGGGGATAGCTTTAAGGGGAAAAAACCTGATTTATGAAGAAAACCCAACACAACCCATAGCAAATTCTCAACCCCCAACAACACGCCTTCTTCTTCAAAACCCATTGGACTCTTTACGTTTGTTGTGGTGGGTTTTGATCACGCCTGCCCAATTACGAGCCTATCGCCAAACTTTTGGTGAAGAGGACGAAAAGCGTACAGGCAATTGGCTGGTCAGTACATTAATATGGTTGCCTTTACTGGATCCAATTTTCGTATTATGGGCGCATGCAGCATGGTTACCAGAAATTGACTGGATGGGAAGCGCATTGTTAATAGGCGCTTGGCTATTAACAGGAGGACTGAAAATCAGCAAAGACATGGGAATTGGCATGACTGCCTTAGTTTCGCTCCTGGTTTCCATCCTGGTTTCTGTCGCCGTGGCAAGTGGCGTCATGGCAGCCAGCATCACGGTTGGTGTGACAGGCGGCGCAACAATCTTTGTGGCGGTTGCCATGGCAGGTTTAATCGCCGTCATTGTAGCGAGTGATGTTGTGATTGTTGTAGC
>CAYFOB010000211.1:656-1229 GCA_964344525.1 uncultured Thiomargarita sp. | reverse complement strand
TTGTGATGGATTTTGTGGTAAACGTCATGGGAAATACCATAAAAAAGAGTTTAAAAACCGGCATTCCCTCCTTGTTAAGCCATTTGGTTTTCCTATTACTCGCTGTCAGCCATCTTTTTTTGATTGGATTGTATTTTATTATTTAGGTACAACAATTCCTGCGCCAGAGGAAGAGAATTATGAACGAACTCCCACGTCAACAACTACATCAACTCGTCAAGCTTTATGGCGCTGGATTGATTGAGGATGCTGAACGCTGTGAATTTTTACTACGCGAACAATGCGGCAATAATTACAAGTTAGAAATATTTGTATTAATCAATGCCATAAAAGAGGGGGTGGCTCAGGAAATATTAAAGCCACCGCCAAATATACCAAAAGAGACATGGTTTGCCCATTTAGCTCAACGCTTATATGATAACCAATTAGGGTTCTTGGGCTTAGATAAAGACGTAGCCGAATGGGCAGTGCAAAGTTGGGGAGAGGTTTTGCATCAAGCGCCAATGACCAACTCCTTAAAACGGCTTTCAGCCTCAAATCTAGTAGATTATATACGCCTACTGTGGTGGATTT
>CAYFOB010000211.1:0-646 GCA_964344525.1 uncultured Thiomargarita sp. | reverse complement strand
GTCATCCCTAAGCGATTACAAATCTATCGGCAAACCTTTGGGGAAGAAGATGAAAATCGAGTTGGCAAATGGCTAGTGAGCACCCTCACATGGGGACCTTTATTAATACCTATTTTAGCATCAGGATTAGGGCTATTGTTCCCAGCACCAGAGGGTTGGCCACCAGAGATTTACCTATTGTTCGGCGTTTTGTTAATAGGATGTTGGTTGCTAACAGGATGGTTGGGAAATGTGGGCGGTGGCAATATGATGGCGAATGTGGCCTTTGGTGTGATGTTTGGCATGGTGTTTGGTGTGGTTTACGTTATTGCAATCGTTTTAGCCTTCTTGGTGGCGCTTGAGTCGGCAAGCCACGAGGCATTTAGTGTGGCATATATCATGGCTTACGTAATGGCATTCTACATGGCGTACGTCGTCGCCATCGGCGTAGCGCATGCAGTAAGAGATACTGTAACAAACAGCTTAACAACTGGCTCCCCCTCCTCCTTGGTTCGCATGGCATTTTTGTTGTTGGTAGCAGCCTACTTTTTTTTATTTTGGTTTTGCTTTTTTGGTGGCGAGCTGGTTACTCAAAGCATTTAAACCAAAATTTGAACTGTGATTTATGTGATTGATCTGATTATTATGAGGGTGTTGATGCTTATTT
>CAYFOB010000210.1:739-7091 GCA_964344525.1 uncultured Thiomargarita sp. | reverse complement strand
TCTTTCTCGTTTTCTGAAAAAGACTTTTCATTTTTTCCAAAACAGCCTCTAAATGTTTCTCAGCAATTTTGAGGCTAAAAATTTGTCGCAATTCAGTAAAAATACTCAGAATATTCGTCGGTTCTGCTTGAATATCAAGTCGCCCTGCTTCAATTTTGGATAAGTCCAATATATCATTAATCAAAGTTAACAAATTGCTACCCGCTTTTTGAATAGCAGTCAAATAGTCCTTTTGCTTTTTATCGTGGATAAATGAAGACAAAAGTTCACTAAAACCAATGACGGCATTCATGGGGGTACGAATTTCATGACTCATATTCGCTAAAAATTCACTTTTTGCCCGATTGGCTGATTCTGCCTCTTCTTTTGCATGTTGTAATTCCAATGTACGTTGTTCAACTAATTCTTCTAAATGTTGGCGATATTGTTCAAGCTCTCGCTCAATTCCCTTTTTTTCAGTAATGTCAATAAGCGCTGAACGACATTGTGTCACTTCTGCATCATCTCCAATAATAGCAATACTATCCATTTGGGCATAAAAAACATTGCCATTGGCTTTTTTAACTATTAATTCGCACTGTTGAGGTTTTCTTAATTCAAAAACCCATTTCAAGTGAAAAAGAAAAACGTTATGGGATTCTGGTTGTAAACAAGACAAAAAAGGTATTTGCTTAAGATAATTTCTTTCTAACCCCATTTGTTTTGCACCACTTAAATTAAGATCAACAATTCGCCCTTCAATATCAAATGTAAAATAACCGACTGGGGCAAAATTGTAGAGCTCCTCATATTTTTGCTTGGTTTGTTCTAGCTTAACTTGAGTTTGGCGTAGCTCATCATTTTGAAGCTCCAATTCAATTTGATGAACGCGCAATTCTTGAACAAGTGTTTGCAAAGACTCGTGTGTTTCAGCGATGGATTGAGAATCATTTGGTTGGTTACGTAATAATTCTTCAGCTTTTTGACGGATCGCTTTAAGCATTTTCAATACCTATATAATGTTGAGCAATTTCACAAATTTCCTCATCTCTAAATTCACGCGCCATTTGACAAATATTATGTGTAAATACTTGCATCTCTGGAGTCAATTGTTCAAGCTGTTTGGCATAATCACAAATACCATTGATATCGCCTCTCATGGCTAAATCAAACAAGATTTTGGCTTGTTCTACTGATGGACCTATTTTAGGCAAATTCTCTGAATTGTGCAAAGTTTCATCAATTGGGCTTGAATCATAAATCCATTCTAATTTTAGGTGTTTTTGTAACTGCGCCAACAATGTTTTGCTATGAATCGGTTTTGCAATAAAACCATTGCAACCCACCTTCGCACTTCGTTCTTGGTGACAATCAAAAACACTGGCTGAAATCACAATGATTATCACATCCTTAATTTCTGGGATTTTTCTGATTTTTCGTATCGCTTCAAATCCGTCCATAATAGGCATGATTAAATCCATAAATATGATGTCAGGCAACGTTTTCAAAGCTTGATCTATACATTCTTGCCCATGACTGGCTTCTAGAATTTCAAAACCAAGCGGTTTTAACAACTTCACTAAGACAGAGCGATTTTCCCATTTATCATCAGCCACTAAAATTTTGTGGGGAGCGCCTTTAAAACCGACAATAAGAGGCTCTGCTGAGATTTTGGGCGCTGTGGCGACTTCTGGCAAATCTAATGTCACCCAAAATGTGCTACCTTGCCCTGGCATGGAGTTTAACTGTAATACACCACCCATTAAATCAACCAATGTTTGAGTAATTGATAACCCCAAGCCGGTGCCTTCTGCCTGATCTTTAGGATCACCTACCTGCTCAAAAGGTTTAAAGATTTTATCTGTTTCTTCAGGCGCAATACCAGAACCTGTATCTTCCACCTGAAAACGAATTTTATCCTTATCGCAGCCCACCTTAAAATTCACCCCACCTTCTTTGGTAAATTTGATGGCATTACTAAGCAAGTTAATCAAAATTTGCCGCAATCTTTTTTCATCAGCGTGAATCACCTCTGGTAGCGCAGTGAGTGCTTGATAATGAAAAGCAATGCCTTTTTGTTGGGCACGCATCTGAAATAAGTGAGCCATGTTTTCGAGCAACGGTGTCAGAAAAAAATCGGTTGGATAAAGTGTCAGATGCCCTGTTTCAATTTTTGACAAATCTAAAATATCGTTGATTAAGGTTAATAAATATTCACCACTGCGATGGATGATTTCAATACCTTTTTGTTGTTCTGCACTTAAAGTTTTGTCCCGCTTAAAAATTTGTGTATAGCCCAAAATGCCACTGAGCGGAGTGCGTAGCTCATGACTCATATTGGCAAGAAAGGTGCTTTTCGCATGATTAGCCACCTCCGCCGCTTCCTTGGCTTCTTGCAATTCAAGCGTGCGTTGTTCAACAATGTCTTCTAAATGTTGGCGAGATTCTTCAACTTCTTGTTCAGCCTGTTTTTTTTCAGTGATATCAATCACTGTTGAACGACATTGTGTGACCTCCGTATTTTCATCAATAATGGCAATGCTATCCATTTGCGCATAAAAAAAATTGCCATCAGTTTTTTTTATAACTAATTCACATCGTTGAATTGTTTTAAATTCAAAAACTCTTTTTAGATGACGAAGAAAAATATTATGGGATTCTGACTGTAAACAAGACAAAAAAGGCATTCGCTTAAGATACGTTTTTTCTAAGCCAATTTGTCTTGCGCCATTTAAATTGAGCTCCACAATGCGCCCTTCAATGTCAAACGTAAAATAGCCAACAGGGGCAAAATTGTAGAGTTCCAGATACTTTTGCTTGGCTTGTTCTAATTTCTCCTGAGTTTGGCGAAGTTCATTATTTTGCAATTCTAATTCAATTTGATGAACGCGTAATTCTTCAATAAGTGTTTTTAAGGAGGCGTGAGCATCAACCATGGATTGATAATCCTTTGGTTGGGTACGCAATAATTCTTCAGCTTTTTGACGAATATCTTTGAACATTGACAAGTTATCAGTTATCAGTTAATTTATTTATACTAATCAGGTGTTATTCAGTTATAATGTTTTTAAATTGTTGTCATGCTTTTTGGCAACAACTTTGATATTTTTTTTCTATATAAAAATATATTACTAATAAATAATCATGACAACACAAACAACTGAAAAATTTTATATTGTGGGCATTGGCGCATCGGCAGGAGGGTTAGAGGCACTTGAAGATTTGTTTGACAATATGCCCCTTGATAGTGGCATGGCATTTGTTGTGATACAACATTTGTCCCCTGATTATCAAAGCATGATGGCAAGTATTTTGGCAAAAAGGACAAAAATGCCGGTTCGTGAAACAACGGATCAAATGCCTGTCATCCCTAATCATATTTATTTGATTCCCCCAAAAAAAAACATGACAATTTTTGGGAAAAAATTGTATCTCACAGATAAACCAACCCCCCGTGATTTAAATTTACCAATAGATATCTTTTTATATTCATTGGCAAAAGATCAAGCTGATCATGCCATTGCTATTATTTTATCAGGTACTGGCAGTGATGGCACGCGGGGTATCCGTTCCATTAAAGAGGCTGATGGCATGGTGATGGTGCAAAAAGCCGAAACCGCTCAATTTGATGGTATGCCTCAAAATGCCATTGCCACCGGTTTGGCTGATTTTATTTTACATCCACGGGAGATGGTTGAGGCTTTGATTAATTTTATTCAACATCCTTATGTCAATAAAAAATGGGTTGATAAGGAGAACAATCAATTTGATGATAAGGCGCAAAAAGCCATCAGCAAAATTGTTGCTGTGATCAAGGAGCACACGCAGGTTGATTTTTCCGATTACAAAAAAAATACCCTACTCAGGCGCATTGAACGACGCATGGGCATTACTCAAGTTAATACCCTATTGGATTATTTACGTCTATTATACCAAGATGATCAAGAAGTCAAGACTTTATGCAAAGAACTTCTCATTGGTGTCACCAAATTTTTTCGTGATCCTGATGCTTTTGATGCGCTTGCCCAAATGGTTATTCCAAGAATTGTGAGATCAAAACAAGACAGTGGTGACTCAATTAGAGTCTGGACGGTGGGGTGTTCAACCGGTGAAGAAGCCTATTCAATCGCCATTTTGTTTGCAGAATATTTTAATCGTATTCGTCAGGAAGTCCCCATTAAAATTTTTGCGACTGATATAGACAGCACTGCAATTGATTTTGCTGCGACGGGACATTATCCTGATAGCGTTATTGCTGATATGTCAGAAGCACGTTTTAATCATTTTTTTATCAAAAAAGACAATAAATACGAAGTGAAACCAGAAATTCGCCGAATGATCGTTTTTTCGCCTCATGACGTGATTCAAAATCCACCTTTTGGCAAAATCGATTTGATTTCTTGTCGCAATTTGTTTATTTATTTGCAAACGACGTTACAAGATAAAATCTTTCAATTTTTTCACTTTTCGTTAAAACCCAAAGGCTTTTTATTTTTGGGTAACAGTGAAACAATTTCCAATCCAAATCTCTTTGCTTGTTTAGACAATAAATATAAAATTTACCAATACAAAACGGATTACAACCGCCCTGTACGAAATCGGCTTGATAATGTTATCCTGAGCAATGTTCCCAGAATCAGTTCAGAAATAAAACAACCCTCTTTTCCAAAGCATTTTCATGAAGTACTTTACGAGATTGTTATTGCCAAATATATGCCACCCAGCGTTATCATTGATGATAACCTTGATATTCTTCATACACATGGCGATTTATCTGCATATCTACAAATTCCGCAAGGACTTGTCAGTTTAAATTTGACGAAAATGGTACATCCATCGCTGGCAGTCCCTTTAAATGTTGCCATCCAAAATGCCAAAAAAAGACAAGAAAGCTTAACCTATAGTCTCACTTTTCAACTCACCCAAGAAGAAACGAGAACACTGAATGTCCAGATTCAAACCGTGCAAGCACCTAAAATGAGCGATTTTCAATCAGGCTTATGGATTATTGTCTTTGAAGAAAGCAAAACGCAAATAGGCAATGACTCTGATGAATTGTCGCAACAATCCTTAGATGTTGATCAAATGGACACAGAATTAGCGCAACGGAACAAGCAATTAGAACAGGAGTTACAATACACTCGTGAAACATTGCAAGCCGCATTAGAAGAAGTGGAAAGCTCCAACGAAGAATTACAAAGTACCAATGAAGAATTGTTAGCCTCAAATGAAGAATTGCAAAGTACCAACGAAGAGATTCAAGCTGTGAATGAAGAATTGATCACAGTCAATGGCGAACATCAAAATAAAATCAAGGAACTTATTGAATTAAACGATGACATGGATAACTTACTGCGGAGTGTTCAGATTGGCACGGTGTTTTTAGACAGAGAACTACGCATAAAACGTTTTACCCCCGAAATTCAAACTGAAATAAACCTGATGGACACTGATATTGGTAGACCCTTTGAGCATATTACCCATAATTTGGATTACAATAACCTGTTAGCAGATATCAAAGATATTCTGTTAGGACATGGCACACAAAAACACAAAATAAATAGTCGCAAAACAGGTAAACAATATATTTTGCAGTTATCTCCTTATCTGGTTTCAGAACAATTGGTACAAGGGGTGGTGTTGACGTTGATTCATTTGAAGCAATTGGAGATGTAACGGAAAGCGATTTTGTATCTGAAAGGATAAGTCAAAACTTTATACTCTTAAAGCCCAAAATGAATACTTTACAAAAAACAAACATTCTAGCTGTTGATGATGACAAAAGTCTTTCATTGATTTTATCCAAAATTTTAAATGAGCCTACTTACAACCTGGTAATGGTTAATTCTGGTGAAGAGGCGCTACGGTGGTTACTCTATGAACCAGATTGCGCTGTGATTTTGACAGATGTTATGATGCCTGATATAGATGGTTTTGAGCTGGCGCAAATAATCAGGGGACAAAATTTAACTAAAGGCTACGAGCTCAATGCAATAGACTATATTTTTAAACCCATTCAACCAATCATCCTTAGAAGTAAGATAAAAGTACTGGTTGATTTACATCAAAAAACGGTACAACTGAAGCAAGCCAATCAGGAATTACAAAAACAAATCAAACAATGTAGACAAGTTGAAACCGCATTGCAGTTAAGTAATGAAGCACTTCAGCAAAGTTTGGAAGTCCAGAAAAGCAAAACCGAACATTTTCGTGACATTCAACAATACAAGCAATATCTTCAAAAAGCGAAAAGAATACTTTCAGTAGCCAACAAAGTGACTCAACCCACCTCATTAGCCACTTTTGACAAAAATATTTTGTTTTTGACTAATAATATTATTAGTTTTGCCGAAAGGCTAACAATCTTATTGGA
>CAYFOB010000210.1:338-729 GCA_964344525.1 uncultured Thiomargarita sp. | reverse complement strand
TATCCTTTTTTAAAAGTAATCGCTTTCCGTTATTCACGAAATGACGACGGCACTTTGAAACACACAGAGGTAAATATAATCATGAATCCAAACTCCCCCAATTGGGTCATCAAACCCTTAGTCACCGAAGAAATTTATACAAATCGTCAAGAATATTTAGACTATCTCTACCACGCCGCTCTGAAAGCGAAAACTCGTCGTGCCGGTTCGATGGTGTTATTAGGACAGCGGCGTATGGGCAAAACCGAAATTTTTAAGCGGGTTGTGAATCGACTCTTTTTTGAGCAAGATCATGAAGATCCACAGGCTGTGGTGCCAGTCTTTTATAGTTTTCCTGATACTTTTAAAAGTGATCAGCATTTTGCAGTCAAGTATGTGGAAAATTTCATTC
>CAYFOB010000210.1:0-328 GCA_964344525.1 uncultured Thiomargarita sp. | reverse complement strand
GTTGCATTTCGTTTACGTGATCCTAATATTTTGTCGGAAAAAAAGGTCGAGCGATCTCATTTAAAAAAAATTATCCATAATAAGTTGACCATGACTTATGGTTTTCAAAATGCTTTTGAATATCTTGAAAGCATTATCGCTCAAGATGTGACTATTCCAGAACAATCAGCACTTTCTCATCCACGTCATGTTTCAGATTATGATGACAGCACCATTGTTGTGTTCCTGGATGAATTTCAAAATACCCGCTTACCTCAATATAATTTTGATGTGGTTGGGTATATGCAAGAAGAGGTGGAATCACCGAATTGTCCTCATTTTGTCACCG
>CAYFOB010000209.1:5590-7098 GCA_964344525.1 uncultured Thiomargarita sp. | reverse complement strand
CTATCGTGGCAAAATTTCTGGCCCTTTATTAGATAGGATTGATTTACATATTGAAGTCCCAAATTTGCCAAGAGCTGAATTGCGCCAAGATATTGCCAGAGAAACAAGCGCTCTTGTTCGCGCCCGCGTCGTGGCAGCGAGAAAAGTGCAATTAACACGCTGCAACAAACCAAATAGTTTATTAAGCAATCGAGAAATCGATGCCCACTGTCAACTCAGTGAAATGGATGAACGCTTGCTCGACACGGCAATTGAGCGATTGGGTTTATCAGCCCGTGCATGGTATCGGATATTAAAAGTGGCGCGAACAATTGCGCATTTGACGGAGGCGATTACTTATCGGCAATTGGAGAGGAAAAAAAGTTGATTCAGACAGAAATAAAAAAAACGCAACTTGTGACAGTGTGTAGTAAATCACTCTATGATTGAAATAATAATCTTTAACCGATATAATTATAAAAAGACATTATCGGCAAAAACCACTAAGAACTACAAGGATTACTTTTAATAAAGGATAAGTCTTGCGCCACCTCATCGGTGGGGGTTATCCTTTATTAAAAGTAATCCTTGTAGTTCTAAAGATAAAAATGATTAATCAAAAAATTAATATAGGAGATGTTAAACATGTCAAATGCGAATGTATTAGAGAATGGTAAAATTTCTCAAGATCAGTTAGATGAGGTTGTCAGCATGGCATTAAAAAGCCTCAAAAGCCTCATGGTTGATTATGAGACACCTATTGAGATCAGATTACATGTTGCACTTAGGGTCTTTGAAATTTTCGGTGGGAACAATAAAGGGTCTAACGAGGAACATGTTATGCGTGGTCTTGAAAAAAATGCGCATGATATTGAAAGGAATGCCCATCAATTATCAGGCATTGAATCGCTTTTAAAGCTGGTTGCCCAATCAAACCAGGAAAATATATTTCAATCTGGGCTCTATTCTCATCAAACCAGCAGAGTCATAAATCATTGATGATTTAAACTGAAGCCTGACAGGTCTTGAAGACCTATCAGGTTTGGCTTAAGCATTACACATGACTAAACATCAAAGCCGTCAACACAAAATCTAAGCCCAAAGTTGCCAATGAGGAATGTACAACCGTTCGCGTTGTTGCACGGCTCACGCCCTCAGAAGTTGGCGTACAATCATAACCTTCAAAAACAGCAATCCAAGTCACCACGATACCAAACACAATACTTTTGACCACACCGTTGAGAACATCTTCAACAAAATCGGTTTTATCTTGCATTTGCGACCAATAAGCACCGCCATCAACGCCTAATAACTCAACCACAACCAAATAGCCACCCAAAATACCAACGGCACTAAAAATGGCAGCGAGTAAGGGCATAGAAATGACACCTGCCACAAAACGAGGCGCTACCACACGCTTGATTGGATTGACTGCCATCATTTCCATACCAGATAACTGCTCTGTCGCTTTCATTAAACCAATTTCAGCCGTCAAAGCAGAACCCGCACGACCCGCAAATAGTAACGAT
>CAYFOB010000209.1:0-5528 GCA_964344525.1 uncultured Thiomargarita sp. | reverse complement strand
CGGGGCCCAATTCACGTACTAATGATAGGGAAACGACTGCGCCTAATGATTCGGTAGCCCCAAAATGGACTAAGGTATTATAACCTTGTAAACCCAACACCATACCAACAAATAGCCCTGACACAATGATGATGGTTAAAGAAAGCACACCCACCGCATAGATTTGTGCAACAACTAAAGAAGGACGCAGAATTAAGCCCGGAATACCAGCCAGCATCCGTCCAAAAAACAAATGTCCACGCCCTAAGCGCTCCAAAATACTTAAAACAGCATGCCCTAAACGTTGAAATTGATCTAGCATGTAGCACCCCCTAATAAATCTTCTTTATAATCAGGTGCCGGATAATGAAATGGCACAGGACCATCGGATTCTGCATTGATAAATTGCTTGACCCATTTAGATTCAGAATTTTTTAACGCATCAGGCGCACCAGAACCGACGACTTTGCCATTTGAAATAACATAAATCACATCAGCAATTTCAGCCGTTTCGTGTACATCATGTGACACAATAATGCTGGTTAAACCCAGGGCATGATTAATGGAGCTGATGAGGCGCACTAAAACACCCATAGAAATAGGATCTTGTCCCGTAAACGGTTCATCGTACATAATCATCATTGGATCCAAAACCAAACCTCTCGCTAAAGCCACACGTCGCGCCATGCCACCTGACAGCTCACTGGGCATCAAATCACGCGCCCCACGCAAACCGACAGCATGTAATTTCATCAAAACTAAATGACGAATGAGAGATTCTGGCAATTTGGTATGCTCACGCAATGGAAATGCCACATTTTCAAAAACATCCAAATCAGTCAGCAATGCACCACTTTGGAATAACATACCCATGCGCTTACGCAAGGTATAAAGTTGGGACGTCGATAATTTCGCCACATTAAGCCCATCAACTTCAATCGTACCGGCATCTGGCGTTAATTGTCCGCCTATCAAACGAAGCAAGGTCGTTTTACCGGTGCCACTGGGTCCCATGATGGCGGTAATTTTACCGCGTGGCATGTCTATATCAACCCCATCAAAAATATAGCGATCTCCCCGCGCAAAGCGGAGACCACGAATTTTGATAAATGGATCGTTATTGTCGATTTTATTAGTCATTAGTCACCATTTGAACAGCACAAGCTTTTGCAAGCTTAAGTGCTAATTGTTTAAATTCCTGATAATCATCTTTAACGGCGAGTGCATGTGTACCCATCGCACCGTCGGCGGGTTTGAGAAAAAACATCGGTTTATGGACTTCCATCGCCATTTGCATCAAACTCCAAGAAGGCATTAGCGTGGACAAACAATGCTCATCTTGTGTTGGGGTGCTTTTATTCAAAATGAATTGATGATAAACGTCTGGAATTTGCGTCATCCAATAAGCATAATTTGTGATAGAACGATGAGAATGCACACGATGCCGAAGAGTAATATAGCCAGCCGGTTGCATTAATCCGCGAGGTAACTCAACAACCGTATTTTTTTTGAGACGCGCCTGCCAACCCTCTCGCCATTCACGCAAACGGACACCTAAATCTTTTAAACCTTGCAAAGAAAATTTATCTGAAAGCAATGGAATAACTACCGAATCTGCCGCTATCAAAGCAGCCTGATTAATAGCACTTAAATTGGAACCCAAATCAATCAATACAACATCCGCTTTTTGCTGATTGGCCGCAGCTAATAAAGCACGATAAAATGCAGATAAAATGCGAAAAGCCGCTTCTTCTCCCTCAAGGCTGCGGAGCCATGCCTCAGAAAACGGCTTTTCAAGGAGTGACAATCCCAAATCCCCAACAATCAAACCAATATTATCAGAAATAGGTATAAGATGGATATCAGCAATCTCATCCTTCCCTTTTAAAATTGGACTCATTGTACCTAAAATATTCTGAGAATGTTCACCATCAGGCCATAACTTGTACAACCGCTCTTCCTCTAAAAACCGGGTCGTCAAATCCGCTTGTGGATCCAAATCAGCCGCCACCACCGTTAACCCCAAATCAGCGTACATCCAGGCGATATGATGTACCAAAGTTGTTTTACCAACACTCCCTTTATGATTGAAAAATGCTATGATTTTCATATGGCAACCCTCACTAAAACATACATGGGATCAAATTTAAATTCAGCCGGTGGATTTCCATTTTCTGCAAGTGCCTCCTCAGCACGTCGCACCCCATAACCAAATTTATTAACATATCCTAACACTTTCATCGCTTCAGCCAGCACCGGATTACGATAAGTATTTTGAGTAGGAAAATTTTCTGGGGTGGCTTCTCCATACACCCCCCCTGGACTTTGGATTTCAATATGATCAGAAAACCAATAAAACCGAATGGGCAATAGGCCTGCATAAGTGGGACAATTTTTGTCTAAATCATAAAAACGTAAAGATGCCAATTGTTCCTCAATAGTGCGTTGATTTTCATCAATAATTTCAGTGGCTATTGCATTAGGGAGATAATTAAAGCGAAATAAATCCAACCCCAAGTCTTTTAGCGTACTTCCTAAACAGGAACGCGCATCGAAATAACTAGCGGATTAGGAAAATCATTGGAAAATGCACAAATGGCTTGAGCAAATTTATCGGTGTTATTAGTTGAAGTGGTCCTTTCTATTCTATCTGACTCAATATCAACCATCATATGCTGTAATTCTTCAATGCTTAGCATAAAATATCCTCCAATTGTCACTAAACTAAAAATACTTGAATCAAATTTGTCCCAAACTAAAGTTTGGACTCCTAATCCAAGGAGTCCAAACTTTAGTTTGGGACAAACATTGAGAAATTTTGCACCCCTTTAATTTTTCTATTTTATTCATCAATAAAGGAAATTGAATGCAAGTCAAAATCCCTGAATTGTCATTAATCCTATTAATAGGAGCATCAGGTAGCGGCAAATCAAGCTTTGCCAAAAAACATTTTAAGCACACAGAAATCCTATCTTCAGACTATTGCCGCGCCTTGATTTCTGATAACGAAAATGATCAAAGTGTTACCAGCGAAGCTTTTGAAGTTTTGCATTTTATTGCTGCTAAACGTCTTGCAGCTGGCAAACTCACAGTCATTGATGCAACAAATGTTCAAGCTGAAGCGCGCAAACCGTTGTTGGCATTAGCGCGTGAATATCATGTATTGTCAACAGCCATTGTTTTTAATTTGCCCGAAAAACTGTGCCATGAGAGAAATAAACAACGTACTGATCGCAATTTTGGTCCACATGTGATACGCCACCAGCGTGGCGATTTAAAACGCTCCTTGCGTTATATCAAACGGGAAGGTTTTAAGCATGTGAGGATTTTTGATTCTGTTGAGGAGGTAGAGACTGCTGAAATTGAAAGGACACCTTTATGGAATAATTTAAAACATGAACGGGGCGCCTTTGATATTATCGGTGATGTACACGGTTGTTTTGATGAATTGACTGAATTGCTTAAAAAATTAGGCTACACCTCTCAAGAATCTCCTTTTGAGAGGGGATTTAGGGATATATATCACCCAGAAGGGCGCAAGGCTATTTTTCTAGGAGATTTGGTTGATCGAGGCCCCAAAACGCCTGAAGTCTTACGTCTTGTCATGGACATGGTGGCGGCTGGAAACGCTTTTTGTGTCCCTGGTAACCATGATGTTAAATTGAGACGAAAAATAAAAGGCAAAAATGTCAAATTGACACACGGCTTGGCGGAATCGATGCAACAATTGGAAAAAGTACCGCCTGAGTTTCATCAAGAAGTACTTGAATTTCTTGACTGTTTAGTCAGTCATTATTTACTTGACGGTGGCAAATTGGTGGTGGCACACGCTGGCATGAGTGAAAATTTGCAAGGGCGAGCGTCGGGCAAAGTCCGTGAATTTGCGCTTTATGGTGAAACAACGGGAGAAACTGATGAATTTGGTTTACCGGTGCGCTATAACTGGGCAGCAGATTATCGGGGGCGGGCAACAGTGGTGTATGGACATACACCCATGCCTGAAGCTGAGTGGCTTAATAACACCATTTGTATTGATACTGGTTGCGTTTTTGGTGGTCAATTAACAGCACTCCGTTATCCTGAAAAAGAACTGGTTTCAGTGCCAGCTAAATATACTTATTATGAATCAGTCAAACCGTTTCTCCCCGAAGAAGCACTTGCCCCAACAGCCCAACAAGTGCAAAATGAAATCTTGGACGCAGAAGATGTTATTGGTAAGCGTATCATCACAACGCGCTTGCTCAAAAATGTTGTTATCCGAGAAAACAATGCCGCTGCCGCGCTAGAAGTGATGAGCCGCTTTGCTACTAACCCAAAGTGGTTGATTTATCTACCACCCACCATGTCGCCCTGTGAAACCAGCCAGTTACCAAATTTGCTAGAACATCCGGCTGAAGCTTTTGCCTATTACCGCCGTCATGGTATTGACAAAGTCATTTGCGAAGAAAAACACATGGGATCAAGGGCAGTGGTGATTGTGTGCCGTGATGAAGGAGTGGGACAAAAACGCTTTGGTATTAAGGATATTGGCACCTGCTACACACGCACCGGGCGCCGTTTTTTTACAGACACTACCCTCGAAACGGCTTTTCTTAACATCATTCAAACCGCCTTAGAAAAATCCAATTTTTGGGCCAATTTAAAAACCGATTGGGTTTGCTTAGATTGTGAATTAATGCCTTGGTCAACAAAAGCCCAAGCCTTGATTCGCCAACAATATGCGGCTGTGGGCGCGGCTTCCCGTGCTGCCTTACCCAGCGTTCTGACGGCGCTAAAACAGGCACAAGCGCGGGGTGTTGATACAACAGCGCTCATCCAACACCATCAAGCGCGTATTGACAGGGCAAATCAATATGTAGACACTTATCGGGGCTATTGTTGGTCTGTCAAAACTATCAACGACTTAAAACTTGCCCCATTTCACATTTTAGCCACAGAAGGACATGTACATACTGATAAAAACCATCTTTGGCATCTCAATATAGTGCAGCAAATTTTCCAATCGAATAGCGAAATTTTGATACCAACCTCTTACAAAACGGTAAAAATCACAGAGCCAGACAATGAAAAAGAAGGCATTGCATGGTGGCAAGCGCTCACCGACAAAGGGGGTGAAGGAATGGTGATAAAACCCTTTAAGTTTATAGTAAAAGGGCAAAAAGGTTGGATACAACCAGCTCTCAAATGTCGAGGGCGAGAATATTTGCGTATAATTTATGGTCCAGAATACACAGCGCCAGAAAATATTGAACGCCTACGGGCGCGGGGATTATCAACCAAACGCTCATTAGCACTGCGTGAATTTGCGTTGGGAATTGAGGCATTAGAAAGGTTTATACGAAAAGAACCCTTACGTCGAGTGCATGAAAGTGTTTTTGGGGTATTAGCATTGGAAAGTGAACCGGTTGATCCACGATTGTAAGGTGCAAAGAACCACTTTGCACCCGACAGCTTAGCTTGCATATTCGGCAGCATTTGGAAAAGGATTCATTAATCTAAGAATTTTCCATAGACCCAAAATTAAGGTACTCAAAAGAGTGAAAACAAAA
>CAYFOB010000208.1:0-7102 GCA_964344525.1 uncultured Thiomargarita sp. | reverse complement strand
CCAAAGCGCTGCTTTGGACGACTTGCATACCTGAAAATTCATGGTTCAGTACTTACTCCAAAAAACCGTTGAATGTTTTTTCGTTCCAAGCTTAGCGAAGCCGCTTGTATTTAGGGACAACTCTATTGATACAACCACACCCGCATCAACGACAATAATTTCTCAGTATCAATAGGCTTAGAGAGATAATCATTGGCACCTGCCTCTAAACATTTTGCCCTATCACCTTTCATGGCTTTAGCGGTGAGGGCGATAATGGGTAATTTACGGAATCGCGCTTGTTCTCTGATTTTTCTGATGGCTTCATAACCATCCATTTTGGGCATCATGATATCCATTAAAACCAGGTCAGTATCAGGATGTTCGTCCAATAAAGTCAGTGCTTTTTCCCCATTATCTTCAGCAATCACGCACATGTCTTTTTCTTCTAACACGTTCATCATCGCAAAGGTATTGCGAACATCATCATCCACAATTAACACTTTTTTATGTCTGAGGAGTTCCTCCTTGTCATGCATCATTTGTAGTATTTCTTGCTGCTCCTTGGGTAAATCAGCTTCCACTTGATGGAGAAATAGGGTAGTTTCATCCAATAAACGTTCTGGCGAACGTGCTGTTTTGACAGTCAGTGTATGAGCGCATTGTTGTAATGTCGCTTCCTCAGACTCGGTGACTTCACGCTCTGCATAGATAATCACTGGTATTCTGGACATGTCCTCATCGTTGCACAGTAGTTCAAGTACTTTTATACCAGCGCCCTGCTCGACATCTATATCAATAATCACACAATCAAAGGTGGTTTTTTGAAGGTGTTTGAAAGCTTCCACCTTTTTTGCCGCCACAGTGGTTTGAATATCATCTCCCCCAACTAACCCCAAAATATGCTGTTTTTGCTTTTCCTTATCAACAACCACCAACAACTTTTTCATGGTGTTAGCAATAAACTGTTCTATATCTTTGAATGCCCTGCCCAATTGCTCCATATTGACAGGTTTATGCAAATAGCCGATAGCGCCCATTTTTTTTGCATCCAAGCTGTTATCATACCCTGAGATAAAATGCACAGGAATATGTCGCGTTTTGGGATTACTTTTAAGCAGTTCCATGACTGTCCAACCTGACATTTGGGGTAAGCCAACATCAAGGAGGATGGCATTGGGTATATATTGTTCAGCCAATTGTAAACCCGTTTGTCCATCTACTGCAATAAGGCATTTAAAATTTTTTTCATTCGCTAATTCTTTGAGAATGCGCGCAAATTTATGATCATCTTCAACAATCAAAATGGATTTATCCCCAGCCACCAAATCAGCCCGATCATCCGCAAGACTTTCTTTGATATTTAAGTTAGAAACGGTGGTTTTAGTGACGGTGTCACCAGACATCAGAAAACTCAGGGTATGCTTCTTTTGGGGACGTTCCGGGACTTTCTCAGGGATCATTGTATTTATTTTGTCATCATTTTCAGGGAGACTGAGCGTAAAAGTACTACCTTTATCTGGCTCACTGTGCAATTGCAATTCTCCACCGAGCAACCGGGCTAATTGACGAGAGATAGACAAACCTAATCCTGTTCCACCATAATGGTGACTGGTGTTACCATCAGCTTGTTGGAAGGGCTCAAATATCACTTGTTGTTTTTCTGATTGAATACCAATGCCTGTATCTGCTACGCTTATTGCAAGGGTTTTATCATCAGCACGTTGCACCATTAAACGGATTTCACCCTTACTGGTAAATTTGAAGGCGTTAGACAGTAGATTATTAATAATTTGTTTCAGTCGCAACTCGTCAGTCCACCAAATAGGTGGCAAATAGGCGTCCAAACTCATATGTAAAGCCAACCCTTTCTCATCAGCCATTGGGCGAAATTTTTGTTCAGTCGTTTTCATCAGCTCAGTCAACGACACAGCCCCAATATGCAGTTCAATTTTGCCCGCTTCAATCCGAGACATATCCAGGATTTCATTGATGAGTGTGAGCAACTCATTTCCAGCACTGTGAATGGTTGTCGCATATTCCATTTGTTTTTCTGTCAAATTACCCGTTTTGTTGTTGGCTAACAATTGGGCAAGAACCAATAAACTGTTTAAGGGCGTGCGTAATTCATGCGACATTTTGGCGAGAAACTCAGATTTATATCTATCTGCAGATTCCAATTCATAAGCTTTTGTCTCAATCGCTGCTTTGGCGCTTTCTAGGGCGACTTGACTTTCTTGTAGTGCCAAATTTTTTTTCTGAATTTCTTGTTGTTGCTGCTCTAATTGTCTGGTATAAGTCTCTAATTCGTCGTTAATTTGGCGCAACTCTTCTTGTTGAGTTTGTAATTCTTCAGATTGGGATTGTAGTTCCTCATTAGATTGCTGAAGCTCTTCCTGTTTACGTTGTAGATTTTTCTTTTGTGTTTGCAGTTCTTCTGCCTGTTTCAGGGTTTGTGCCAACAACATTTGTTGACGAGTGCGTGATTCTGCCATATTCACGGCGATTCCAATATTTAGCATCGCTTGATGGAGAAAATCTTGTTGAAGGCTTGTCGGTTTTTGGTTGGAAAAACCGATTTCAATCACACCTTTCACAACATTTTCAAACAAAAATGGAATAAGTAGTACATGACGCGCGAGAGCGGTTGTCATACCCGATTGAATAATGTAGGCACATTCTTCCTGTGTTTGGGTGATGGAGAGGGTTTCTTGTTTCAATGCCACTTGCCCAACCAAGCCTTCACTAAGCAAAAATTTATTGGGTATTTTGTCATTTTTGGTGTAGGCATAAGTCGCAATGATTTCCAAAAATGAGGATTCTTTTAAGAGATAAAATAATCCAAGCCGAGCATCTACATATCGACTCAAAAAAGTAATGATGTTGTCAGCCAAAGTCACAATATCGTGTTCACCGTTCATCACATCATTTAACTGCGCTTGCCCAGTTTTAAACCAATCCGATTTTTTCTTTTCATCAGTCAGTTGATTGATGCGAACGAGGAGCAATGTAATGACTCCAAACACTAATGCTGCTAATAACCATTTAAGCTGTAATAGCTGTTGGTTTTCTAGCCAAGCCAAAAAACCGATGATCATAAATAGACAGAAGGTTGCTATGATTTTTAGATTTTTCATATTATTTTTGTGCAAAGCGCTGCTTTGCACTCCATGACAAATTTGTTGGAGTGCAAGCAGCGCTAATGAATTGATTCCGTTGTATAGCGTTGCACCTTAATCGTATTTGACCAATAATTTGGTGACAATCCCGCTTTTTGTTTTAAATGAGTCAAAAAATCGCGTGGTTTGCTCAAAGATTCCCACACAGAGGGCAAAAATGTACCTTTATACATACCATCGCTAAGGATCAAACCGTCTATTCCAGGACGTAATTGTTGGATCAAGTGCTCTTCAGAGTCAAAATTCATCGGCGAGGGCAAGCCCAAAATAGAGATATGAATATCCAGCTGGGCAAATTCATCACGTTTTAGCCCTGGAAAACGTGGATCAGAAAATGCCGCCGCATGAGCATGGTAAGCCACATCGCTAACCAATGGACGGTAAGCGGTGAGAGTACCTATACAACCACGTAAATTGTGGTGAATTTCTAACGTGACAAAGGTAGCCCTCTCTTCGCGTAATTCTTCCGCATAATTGAGAGGATTCACTGTTAGCGCACCGCCTTTATCCAAACCGTGTTGAATGGATTCCTTAGCCACTTGTAACAGTATATCTCCATGTTTTTTAATTAAAGACATAAGCACCATACCCCACAACTTGATCTTTTGAACCTGCAGTATCCCCAGAATTGCGCAAATCCACCGTTTGCGCTTGCATGCCCCGTGCCCGTGCCACATGCAACAAGCCGCTAATAGGCGCGCGCCCACAGGCTTGTTCATAATGAATATCTTCTGGGCGCAAATTTTCGATAGCCTTGGAAGTCAGCGTATCCATTGTTTGCGCTGTCTTGTAATCTCGATAATGGCTTAAATCAGAACTGATGACAATCAACGTCTCCTCGCCCCCCCATAATTTTTCGAGCACTTCACCCACCTCTTCAGGCGTGGCATCACCAACAACCAAAGGTACAACAGTAAAATCGCCTAACACCTCCTGAAGAAATGGCAAATGGACTTCAAGACTGTGTTCCTGAACATGTGCTCGTTCTTGTTCAGACACTTGGGACAGAGAAATAATTTCATTAATTGCTTGTCTATTCACTGGGATATTGCCCAAAGGTGTGGCAAAATTTATCATGCCACTGCTTGCCAATCCCCTCAACGCGACTCGGTGAGAAGGACCTAGCAAGACGACTTTATTAATGGTATCGCGTGCCGGTGTCAATCGTGCATAAACGGTGGCTGCTATGGGTCCAGAATAAATGTAACCAGCATGAGGCGCAATAATGGCTTTAGGCACCGGCTCTGATGATGGCTTTATTTGTGCAATAAAATGTCTCACCATAGTTCGTAATTCTTGGGCATCAGCTGGATAAAACAGGCCCGCGACGGCGGGTGTTCTTACTGTCTCAGTGTTTATCATTTTGTTCCCCTTGTTTTTTTTAAGTATAGTCTTAAAAATTTGCAAAGCGCTGCTTGGAACGAAACCATAATTTCAAAGGTAAAATATGAAAACGCCAGCATTACAAAGTATAGTACCCACCCATTATTGGCATCAATTGGAGGATGGGCGTGTCCAATGTGATTTATGCCCTCGCGCTTGCAAACTCAAGGAGGGGCAACAAGGCTTATGTTTTGTGCGAGCCAATCAGGATCAACAAATCGTATTGACCACTTATGGACGATCTAGCGGATTTTGCGTTGATCCCATTGAAAAAAAGCCGCTGAATCATTTTTTACCAGGTACACCCATATTGTCGTTTGGCACTGCTGGTTGCAACTTGGCTTGCAAATTTTGTCAAAATTGGGACATGAGCAAATCTCGACAAATGGATACGTTGGCTGATCAAGCCGCGCCTGATACCCTTGCCCGCGCCGCCAAAAAATTGGGCTGTCGCAGCGTTGCTTATACATATAATGATCCGGTGATTTTTCACGAATATGCCATTGATGTCGCCAAAGAATGCCGTCAATTAGAGATCAAATCAGTCGCAGTCACAGCCGGTTATATTTGTGAAGAACCGCGCCAAGCGTTTTTTAACCACATGGATGCTGCTAACGTGGACTTAAAGGCTTTCACCGAAAAATTTTACAAAAAACTGACTGGTGGGCACTTGCAACCGGTGTTAGATACCTTACGTTATCTCAAACATGAAACAAATGTTTGGTTTGAATTGACTACCCTGCTCATTCCGGGCGAAAACGACTCAGAAAAAGAGCTTGAAGAAATGACACAATGGGTAGTAGAAAACCTGGGTGCTGATGTACCAATGCATTTTACCGCCTTTCATCCCGACTGGAAAATGCGGGATAAACCGCCCACCTCGTCTCGCATCCTGACAAAAGCGCGTCAAATCGCAGTAAAAAACGGAGTGCGCCATGCCTACACAGGTAATGTACATGATCTACAAGGCGAAAGTACCTATTGTCATCATTGTGGTAATCGACTGATAGGGCGCAATTGGTATATCTTAGGTGATTGGAATTTGACGGCAGATGGAAAATGCAATCAATGTGGCACAGCTTGTGCAGGCGTATTTGATGCCCAAATGGGCAATTGGGGGGCTAGACGTTTGCCTGTTAGGTTGCTGGATTTTGCGAAGTCATGTTGAAATAACTACAACTTAAATCCGTGTAAAGGCGTTTTAAATCCCAAGACTTGTATGCGCCATCATTATCATTAATACCTCTATCAAAAATTTATCAGTTTTCAATAGAGGTAAAAAGATCTTACCACCTATCAGTTTTTACAATTGAGTACAACGGATGACGTGGATAAACGGATTAGCTCATTGACACAATCCGTTTATTCCCTGGCAGAAGTTGTACTAAAAAAAAAACTGATAGGTGTAAAAAGATAAAAATGCTTGACATCACTGACAAAATACTTTATTTTTAATTTAGTGAAATTGAAAATTCTTGAGTTGTACTTATTTTATGATAATTAGAAAAAATGACCAACGACAATCCCACCCAAGGAGAATTATTTGAAAGTCCATTTTCAGAGACCGGTTTATCGAATCTCTTGTCGGAAACGTATCAAGAACAACAGAAAAAAATTGAGAAACCTATTGATTTTGTCAGTCGCAAAGCGATGGAATTGTATCCCCTCGACTTTCTCCAATTTTTTACGGAATTTGAAAACTTATCATCTGATGAACGCGATAAAATCAAAATTCTTGATGCCAACCGCACTTTAGAGTTGTATCTGAAAAGAGAAGCCGATTCTTTAAGTCTGATTATTGAAACCAAGATTATCAAACTCAAAGACACTGCTTTTCATATTGAAGTCCAAACCGCTTATGATGATACGATAGATGAGCGGATTTTAGACTACAATTTTTTGATTAAGCGTAAGACTAAAAAACCGAAAGTCAAAACTTTGTTAATTAATCTTGATCCTGATGATAAAAGCCAGCATTTAGGCCATCGAAATTTTGGTACAATCAATTTGAAATACGATGTGATTAATTTATGGGAACAAGATTATCAGGAAATCAAGCAAAAAGGACGTTTGGGCTTGTTGCCCCTAACACCCTATTTAAAAGGGAGTGGGAGAGATGAAATTGCGGAGGCTTCAGAAATCCTAACTGAGGAAATTTCTGATCCGCTTGAACGTGCCGAAATGATCTTTCTCCTCGCTGTTTTAGCAGGGCGCCGCTATAAAACGGCTGGTTTTAAACTACTTTCGAGATTAGCGACTATGAACTTAGAAACTTTTCGAGACGATCCAACCGCTAAAGAGTTGATTCATTTGTTGTATCCTAATGAATTGTTTCAAGCTGAGACCAAGGGAATTGAAAAGGGACGCTTTGAAGCCACTGAACTTTTCAGACGCCGCGCAGAAGGTGTGTTAAGTGAGAAACAAATGAAACAATTATTTGGTGAATAAATCTTGGTTGGACAATGTTATTGTCTATCCTATTTGGATATTTTAATAAACCTGATAATTTTATTAACTGATGTTACGCACTCTCGTTCCCAAGCTCCTGCTTGGGAATGCCT
>CAYFOB010000207.1:0-7111 GCA_964344525.1 uncultured Thiomargarita sp. | reverse complement strand
TCCGCATTAGCCCCCTCATAATTGTCAATCACATAAATCACAGTTCAAATTATTTTCGGACAATTCTATCATCCAACATTTTTGGAGGAATAATTGAACCTAACGCCGTTGGCTAAATACTCACATTCCATCAATAATACCATTAAAAGTCGCACTGGGTCTCATCACAGCCGAAACCTTTTCCTGATCTGGTTTATAATATCCACCAATATCAGCGGATTTCCCTTGCACAGAGAGTAGTTCTTGAGTGATTTTTTCCTCATTCTCTGAAAGGTTTTTAGATACGTTTGCAAACTGAGAAGCCAGTTCCGTATCTTCCGTTTGGTTAGCAAGGGCGTTTGCCCAATACATCGCTAAATAGAAATGGCTCCCTCTGTTGTCAATCGTCCCCAATTTTCTTTGAGGAGATTTGTTGTTTTCCAGAAGGTTTTCGGTTGCTTTATCAAGTGCCTTTGCCAAAACTTTCGCTCTCGCATTATTGTCAACCGCTGCGACCAGTTCCAAGGAGGGCACCAATGCTAAGAATTCGCCCAGCGAATCCCACCTCAAATAGTTTTCTTTTAGCAGTTGTTGCACATGTTTTGGTGCGGAACCACCAGCGCCTGTTTCAAATAATCCACCACCTGCCATCAAGGGCACAATCGACAGCATTTTGGCAGAGGTTCCTACTTCCAAAATGGGGTACAAATCTGTGTTGTAGTCACGTAACACGTTGCCAGTCACAGAGATCGTATTTTCTCCCGCTCTGATTCTCTCAATAGAAACTCGGGCGGCGTCTCTGACAGACATAATTTCAATATCCAAGCCTGATGTATCATGGTCTTTTAGATAGGTATCGACTTTCTTTCGGAGTTCGATGTGATGCTGCCTGTCTTCATCCAACCAAAAAATCGCTTTCCAACCCGTAGCGCGTGCCCGATTGACCGCTAGTTTGACCCAATCTCGAATTGATTCATCTTTGACTCGCACCAAGCGCCAAATATCTCCTTCTTCCACAGCCTGTTCGTGAATGGTCTTCCCCTGGGCATCGGTTACGATGATAGTACCCTCTGCTGGCGCTTCAAATGTGGTGGGGTGTGAACCATATTCTTCAGCCTTTTTTGCCATGAGCCCAACATTGGGAACTGTTCCCATTTTGGTGGGATCAAGCGCACCATTGGCAATGCAGTTTTTGATGGTTTCATCATAAAGAGGCGCATAGCTACTATCTGGGATAGTAAACTTGGCATCTTGCGCTTGCCCATTTTTGTTCCACATTTTACCACCGGCTCTGATAGCGGCTGGCATCGAAGCATCAATAATGACGTCACTGGGTACGTGCAAATTGGTAATTCCTTTATCAGAATCAACCATCGCTACGTCGGGTCTTGAGGCATAGACCTTTTGAATATCAGCTTCGATTTCTGCTTTTTGATCTGCTGGCAGAGATTCGATCTTGTTATACAAGTCTCCCAAGCCATTATTAAAATTGACGTTGAGCTGTTGCAAGGTCTCTGCATGTTTGTTGATGACATCAGCAAAGAAAACTTTCACAGCATGCCCAAAAATAATGGGGTCAGAAACCTTCATCATAGTGGCTTTCATGTGCAGAGAAAAAAGAATTCCTTTCTCTTTGGCGTCTTCAATTTGTTTTTCCAAAAACTGCACCAGCGCTTTTTGGCTCATAAAAGTGGCGTCAACCACTTCCCCGTCGTCCAAAGGAATCGCCTCTTTTAAAACCGTTTCAGCGCCCTCTTTTCCTCGGAAAGTAATCTTTGCCTTAGTTTTTTCCGTCATCGTCATCGATTTTTCATTGCTACGGAAATCACCGGCGGACATTGTCGCCACATGGGACTTGGAAGTTGATACCCATTCTCCCATGGCATGAGGAAACTTTTTGGCATAGTTTTTGACAGCAGTTGGTGCGCGTCTATCAGAGTTTCCTTCTCTGAGCACTGGATTAACCGCGGAACCTAAAACCGTGCCGTATTTTTCCCTGATTGCTTTTTCTTCATCGGTTTGCGGATTTTCTGGAAAATCGGGAATGTTGTATCCCTTCCCTTGCAATTCTGCAATAGCCGCTTTAAGTTGCGGTACAGAAGCAGAAATATTGGGGAGTTTAATAATATTAGCAGCTGGCGTTTTGGCTAATTCTCCCAGTTTTTGGAGTTCATTATCAATTCTTTGCTCAGCTTGAAGTCTTTCGGGGAATAAGGCAATGACCCTTCCTGCTAAGGAAATATCTTTGGTTTCGACTTCGATGCCAGCCGTTTTTGTAAAGGCTTGGACAATGGGGAGAAAGGAATATGTGGCCAATGCAGGCGCTTCATCAATTTTGGTCCAACGGATTTTTGACATGAGTTTTAACAATGGCTCCTATTTTAGTGGTTTGTTTATCACCAATCTCATTCCCACACTGAAGTGTGGGAACAAGAGTGTCTGAGTTAATTTACAAAGCTACACTTACTAGCAGGTGTCCTAGTATCCATATTGCGACCACGGTTAATGTGATCTTCAATTTCTGAAGCTTCCCCAATGGTGCGCCCATAGAGGAATGTTGTAAATGCTGCGGCCTCTAAAGCCTGTTCACTGATTTCACCATCAGCAAAGGGTTTCCAGAGGATTTTCAATAAGATGACCGCAATCACCGCGTCAACATTGACACAATAGACTTTCTTGCTAACACCGGTTTTAAACAAGGCTTGAACCAGTTCGTGATAAAATTCAAGGAAAACGTTGTAACTGCCACGTTTTTTAAATAAGTCGTTGACAAAGACTTCTCGTGGATCGTAGTTAACATCTTTGTCCTTGAAGACTGGATGATTAACGCAAGGAATCTTAGCATATGACAGATTACCTTCTGCTTTCGCTTTCGCCTTGTAAGCCTTATATTCATTGGCATAAGTTTTAGCCATGTCACTTAAATCTAAGCCATGTTCTCCATTACCAGGATCAACTAAGCCAGTTTCCTTAAAGCGACGAAGTAGGAATTCTATCGCTTCAAAACCATTACCACCATGAGCATAGCCAGTGTGTGTTAAATAGCCAACATAAGCCTTATTGACTTGTACGCGCCCGGGCACTTCAGGACCATCAGCACTGACTGCGCCTTTTGCGCCTTGGGCAGAAATGGTACCTGGACCATTGGTCACAATCAAACCTAATAAAACGGAAAATGCAAATAAAGCCTCTTTATCAGGGCGTTTGCCAATTAGGGCTAAATAAGCGGTTTCCGTAAAGCTCCAGCTACTCATCAATTCGCTTTGACTGACACCACAAAAGTGTTTTTCCTGTTGTCTGCTCGCATCAACAGAAGCGCCCACCATGGTGCTACAAATACAAAAGTGCCAGGGCATATTTCTCATGGTTGTTATAGATAAGCGCTTGTGAATCAGCTCTTTCCAACCAAGATGACAGGTGATCGCCGCGAGAACGACTTGTCCTCGTATTTGCCCACCGCTTTGTTTAGCCAGTTCTTCAATAAAATTGACAAACACAGATTTGGCATTACGATTCTTAATCGCTTCGAGTATGATTTCGCTACACTTGTCTCCATTGTCAGCGACTAAGACTGCTTTAGCTTCTTGATCAGCTAAAATAGCACTGATTTGCTTGCTAAAGTCAAAAGAAGTTTCTGCCGGATCCTCTAATCCTGAACCATGAAAGGTATTTAACAAGATTTCTACCGCTTTGCTCGCAACATCAACAGTCTTTGGTCCAATGATCGCTATCGCTGAGGATAATGAGGTATTGGGACTATTACCAGCTGCCCGACTTGCTTCTGCTGCAATTAAAGCTTTGCTGTTATCTTGATTAACAAAAGCATTTAAAACAACATTTGCTAAAGCACGTCCGTTTTCATCAGGATATTTTTGCACCAAAGCCATTACCAGGTTGTCTTCATATGAATGCAGTGCGGCATCTAACACACTGATTCCATGCAGTTTGCTCACCTGGGTTTTGACATCCATCATTGAAGCACCCGACGCATCTTTCATCGTCTGACGCGGAAAGATGACACCTAATTGGTTGGTCAAGATGGCTAATTGTTCATTATAGGGAGAGATGGCTTCAACCAACGGCAGATTCAAGTGGCTGGGCAATTCTATGCCTTGATTGTTGCCCAACCAGGGTTTAAGTGATAAATCGCCAATCGACGCAAAATCAGGCTCAACACCATTGGCTTTCATGACAGCTGTCAAAGCTTCTGGCATATGAGCGATGTTTGTGACGACTGCGCCTTTTGCAGAACAAACAGGATTATCTGGTGTATAAATGTTGTCTACACCAAACTTTTTCATAAACCACTTTTCTTTTTCAGCCGCATTGTCACCAGCCCCTGCTATCGCACCGGCATGGCCACAAGCCCGAGTCAATTTTGCTTTCCAACGTCCCACCACACAAGCAACAACCGGTTTTTGAAATTCTAAATCGGCTTCATAATAACCGCCAGGTTCAATGTACATCAATGCCGCTTTACTACGATCATCATTGTGAAAAGCATGGGCGAATTATGTGGCTGCAAAGTGAATGTAAACATCTTTACCAGAAGAAACAGAAACTGTGGAACCCCAACCAGCGCTTAAAATATAAGTCGCCATTGTCGTGGTAAAGTTGCCTGAGTTAGAAAAAATCGCGATAGAGCCAGGTACTAAAGATTCTTCAGGTGAACTACCCCCTAAAGCACCGCCAAGACGCACATGTTGATGAGCATCAGCAACACCTAAACAATTGGCGCCAAACACATCAACTTTATGGCGTTGACAATATTGTCTGACGATACGGATATCACTGAGGGCCACTTTTTCTGTCAAAATGATGACTTTATTGATTGCCGGATTAACACGTACCGCTTCAATAACAGCATCTTTAACCCCACTGGGTGGTACATAGACGACTGCAACATTGAAGTTATGCCCTGCATCTAAAGCTTCGGCAACGCTGTTGTAAACGGGAATATCACCAACTTTGGTTTTTAACACAGAGCCGGCACGTCCGGGCATGGTACCACACACAATATTTCCACCCGAATAAACATGGCTGGTCGGTGTTACCCCCCGGCTTTCATTACCGAGAATATTTAATACGCAAACTCGGTCTTCTTTGGTAGCGATTTCTGCTAAGGAGTTGATGCCCACATAGAAGTGTGGAAAGGCATCGACACCGTTTGGATATGCTCTATTTTCTGTCATAATAATGAATTAAATCCCCATCTGTTTGGCAATAACTTCTTTGCCTCCTTGAGACATCCAATTATCAACATCTATAGCGTAATTCACTACGCCACTCATAGCGGAATCGTATCCAAACATGCGATAAGGAATACCTAAAGCATCTAGGGTGTCTTTCAGATAAGCCATACCACGTACCAGGTTAGGTCCGCCACGCCCAACGACGACATATATAGGTACAGGACCATGAGTGTTAAAATAGTCACGCAACGCATTAGCCATGCCACGGAATGTTTCATAAATATCGGTATTATTTGCTTTACCACCGATAATAAATAAAACATTCGTTTGTGCTAACCAATGTTTGTAAACAATCCGGCTGATGTCGTGCATTTTTTGGTAGGGTGGATTGCCCCCAAAATCAGAGGAAATAGTCCCTTTATCTCCTAGCAATTCTGTCACCAAAGCATTAGCGCCGCCACCAAAAGTCATCGCGGTAATGGTGCCCTTATCATTGATAACAAACACATCAGATTGTCCTTGATAAGTACGCAATTGGTTGACTTCCATTTCAAATTCAGAATAACTGGAAGTATCCAAGCCTTCTGGTAATTTTAAACGCTTCCACCTTGGATCGTCAGTGTCAAAAAGACATTTAAAATCACAAGCGACGGGTACCAAACGACCACGATCATTAGGCATCATGCGAATTGGATTTAATTCCAAAGTCGCCATGCCATAATTGTGGAATAAATCCCACAATTTTGGTAGGTTTTGTACCAACGGGCTAATAATCTCGTTTGGCGCATTGATTTTATTAAGCGCATTGGTCACAACAAAACCTTTAAAACCCGTCAGCGCATCAAAAGGAATGGTGGCGATTTGATCTTTGGATAATTCCTCAATATCCATACCGCCATGATGGGTAATAGTCAGGGTAGGCGCTCTAAAACGTGTGCTGTCACTGATAGAAACATAAATTTCGTATTTAGCAGGAACAGCGCTTTCAAAAGTCACCCCCTCAGCTTTGGCAAAAGTATTACCGTGCCAATGTTCGACAAAATAAAGGCGTTCTTTTTCCTTCATTGCTGTCGCTAAATCACTGGCTTTACCTATGAGTCCGGCTTTACCTTTTTTGCCAACCCCCCCTTTGAAAATGGGTTTAACAAAAATAGTTCCCCAACGGTCTATCATGTCTTTCACTTGGTCAGTCCCAGCTTCAGGGCCTAACACCTCTGAAGTAGGAAAACCTACGTAGTTGAGGAGTTTAGAACCCCACAACATGCCTGTAATTTGCATTCAAAAAAACTCCTAAGCGATAGAAGGTACTAATTACTTTCCTTAATTCTATTATGAAAATAGTTTATTAAGGAATTTGATACAAACGTCACTTGACGCACTAAGTTAAACCCGTTTTTAACTAACTTCCTTGTCAAATAATATGATTTTACAGCAAATTTTTCAAGATATCTTTAAAAACCTTAGTTTTTATCAATGGCTAGCTGTACGATTAAAATATAATAAAATTGTTTAAAATCAAATTCTATGCTATGTCAAGCCTTTATTAATTGATAAACATCAAAATGATTTTGGTGCGACGCAATTAAAAAACGATTAAACATTGTTGCAATGCAACAAATCTTTCAATAATTAGCTAAAATTAATTTTAACATAATTAACTGATGTTACGCACTTTTGTTCCCACAGGCAAAGCGCTGCTTTGCACTCCAAAAAATTCAACGTTTTTTTTGGAGTGCAAAGCAGCGCTTTGCCGCTTGTGAATGAGGCTGCGTAACATCAGATAATTAAGCAATTTCTTTTTTTTCCTAGCAAAAAAAAATGGCACAATTTTATACTGAGAAATTTTTTATAAAAAATATATTTATTTTCTTATTAATTAAAATAATGGGCAGTCCCCAACAAGTAGTGATATAAATATTTATTATTTTTATAATAAAAAT
>CAYFOB010000206.1:3343-7113 GCA_964344525.1 uncultured Thiomargarita sp. | reverse complement strand
AGTTATTCATGGGTTTTAGAAACAGGATGCGTAACATCAATTATTAAAAGTAATCCTTGTAGTTATTTTCAAACCAAAATTACCATCATGTCCATAAATACTTTCCTAAAAGTCGGCCTCGGCACCTTATTAGGCGGCCCCATCCTAGAAACCTTAGTCGAAAAAGCCAGCGACAAAGCGGTTTCAATCTTTCAAGAGAAATTTACTTTCACCGCTTTTGAGATGGCTGAAACTTATCAAGAGAGCTACGGCTATGCGCTCGCAGTCATCACGGTAGGATTGGCTGATCCAGAAGAAAAATTTCAATTTCTAAAAACGCTGAGCCAATCCAAAGTCGAGCGCGAATTCTCCGCGCAAATTGAACAAGATTACTTACAACCCAGAGAATGTTTATTGGTCAAAGTGGATGCAATCCAAACCACCCAAGAACAACTCACCACGCGCCTATTACAACAATTGGATGAACAAAATGCCAAAGTGATGCAAGCCTTCAAAGAGAGGAATCCTGATGTCAATCAAATCCTATCATCCTGATATTAAAGGTGTGATGGCACGGTTATTGGAGTTGCAGGGTAAATTAGCACCGTCTGAAAAACCAGAAGAAGTTCAGGAAACGAAACCAGACAGCGTTTTTGCGCAGTTATCAAGTTTGTTGGGAAAGAAGGTACCGTCTTCTGAAAAAACCGAAAAACTGCCAGCTTGGGCCACAGGCCACGACCGTTACGGTCAATGGGCTGAATTCAAACTGAAGAAGATCAGTCAACGTTTGCGCTGGATTCCACCGGGGCAATTTATGATGGGTTCGCCAGAATCGGAGCCGGAACGCTATGAGAACGAAGGCCCACAGCATGAAGTGACGCTAACTAAGGGTTTCTGGTTGTTCGATACAGCAGTGACACAGGCGTTGTGGGAAGCTGTGATGGGGAATAATCCAAGCCGTTTCAAAAGCTCGGACCGGCCGGTGGAAAATGTCAGTTGGCATGATGCTCAAGAATTCCTCGCTAAATTGAATGCGACCCTCCCTGGCCTCGAACTCAGTCTGCCCACGGAAGCGCAATGGGAATATGCTTGCCGTGCCGGGACGCAAACGCCGTTTTATTTTGGTGACAACATCACGCCAGAGCAAGTCAATTATCATGGCAATTATCCGTACAATGGTGCTCCAAAGGGCTTGTACCGAAGAGAAACTGTGGCGGTAAAATCCTTGCCATCTAACGCTTGGGGCTTATATGAAATGCATGGCAATATTTGGGAGTGGTGCGCGGATGGTTGGCGTGATTACAACAATACTGCCCAAACTGATCCTATTGAGGAAGACGGCGGTTCGCGTGTGGTTCGCGGTGGGTCCGGGGGCTTCAGGGCGCGTCGCGTGCGTGCTGCGTCCCGTCGCCCTTACGGCCCCGGCCTCCGCGACGGCCTCCTGGGCTTCCGTTGTGTCCGAGTTCAGGCGTGATGGATTCCGTAGACGCAGATCATGCGATTTTTTTTAATTGACAATCAGGAAACACAAATGAAATTGGCATTTTTCAGCATTCCCGTGCAATCCCCTGCAGGCGTTTCCGGGGAACTCAACCGTTTTCTCGAAAGCCATGTTATATTGGGCATGGAACGTCAGTTCATCCAAGACGGACAAAACAGCCTGTGGGCGGTGTGTGTCAGCTATCAGGACGGCGGTGTTGCCGCTGCCGATAAAACCAGCAAAACGGATTACAAAGAAATCCTGAGTGAAGAAGACTTCGCGGTCTATGCCAAATTGCGTGATTTACGGAAGGAATTAGCGGAACGGCGTACCCGTCTATGGCGTGTTCAACAACAAGCAACTGGCGGAAATAGTGCAAGGGCGGGTGACGACCATAGCCGCCTTACAGAAAATCACCGGTGTTGGCAAGACGCGGGCGGAGAAATATGGTGCGCCGTTTCTCAAAATCGTCACTGACGACTTGGCCACCGGCGCGGTGACTAAGGTGAACAGCGCATGAAACGGGTACGGATTGGCCTAACAGAAGTGGCGGATTGGCATAATCTGGCGGATGCGTTTTACAAGGCGGCGAAAGGTACTAGCCGCAGAGTTCGCGCCTTCCGCAGCAATTTGGAGGCTTGACGGCCCTGCGGCAGGACATATTGTCCGGTGAAATCAGCGTGGGCAAAGCGGTCCGTTTTCGTATCCGCGATCCCAAACCACGCGAAATCCATGCCCCCTGTTTTCGTGAACGGGTGTTGCATCATGCGCTCATGTCCCCGGTAGCACCGGTATTGGACCGCGCACTGATTGACGATACCTTCGCCTGCCGCAACGACAACCTAGTGCCGGAGGGCGGAAATTTCCAGGCCACTCGAAGCGGAGCTTCGGGGCATGCATTCCCAAGCGGGAGCTTGGGAACGAGAAAACCTATTTATTCTCGTTCCCAAGCTCCTGCTTGGGAATGCATTCATCGAAGCTCTGCTTCGAGTGTAGGTGGCCTGGAAATTTCCGCCATCCTGCACTAGGCTTCCGTTGTGTCCGAGCTCACGCACCGGGTGGATACCCGGTATCTGAACAGACAGTTGTCCGTGCGGCCTCGGTCGCAAAACCAAACGACCCCCGTTGTGCGAGTAGCCGGCTGACGCGAAAACTCAACGGGTATTTTCCAACAAAATCGGCACTGCCGCCTGCAAATAAACGATCATTGACCATAAGGTTAATATTGCAGCAATATACAACAACACAAAGCCTATGTCATAAATAGGAAAAGCTAACAACGGTTTCTTATAAAGTAACATTAATAAAGCTAACATTTGGGCACTTGTTTTAATTTTGCCAATCATTGAGACTGCTACCTTGGTGCGTTGTCCAATTTCCGCCATCCATTCGCGCAAGGCAGAAATGGTAATTTCTCTACCAATAATCACCGCAGCTGGTATAGCCATCCATGGGCTAGGATTAGCTTGCACCAACAATACTAGGGCAGTGGTGACGATCAATTTATCAGCAACGGGATCCAAAAAAGCACCAAATGCTGAAGTTTGATGCCAACGTCTCGCCAAATAACCATCAAACCAATCGGTAAGGGCTGCTAGGGCAAAAACTAAGGTGGTTAACACATTTGCCCACTGCCAAGGGACATAAAATACCCCTACAAGTACAGGAATTAGGGCAATTCTTAATAATGTCAATATGTTAGGTATATTCACGCTGTTTTGATAAAGTTGTCAAAGATAAACACGTCCCTAAATCCGAATCGAAGGGACTTTAATGGCGATTTTGCTTTTTAACTTCCAGAAAAAAATCATAAATTTTTTGTGCTAATTGTCGATCAATGCCGGGTACAGTGGCTAAATCTGCCACCCCTGCCCGTGATATTCCTTGCAATCCTCCAAAATGAGTGAGTAAACGTTGTCGGCGTTTGGGTCCAATGCCTTCAATTTCTTCTAAAATGGAGGTACGCCGAACTTTGGCACGCCGTTGCCTATGCGCTGTGATGGCAAAACGGTGCGCTTCATCGCGTATTTGTTGGATTAGGAGTCGTGCAGGTGATTCTTTGGGTATGTCATTTTCTGAAAAAATCAAGGTTTCTAAACCAGGTTTACGGCTTGGACCTTTGGCTACTCCAATGATGCGTATTTCGGTTAATTGTAATTCGGTTAGCACCGTTTGTGCGATATTCACTTGCCCTGCGCCACCGTCAATCAACAAAATGTCGGGGGCTTTGAGACGAGTATAACGCCGTGTTAAGGCTTGTTTCATCGCGGCATAATCATCGCCAGGGGTGATATTTTCAATATTAAAGCGG
>CAYFOB010000206.1:0-3333 GCA_964344525.1 uncultured Thiomargarita sp. | reverse complement strand
AAGCGGCGATAATCGCTGCGACAAGGTCCTTCTGCATCAAAGACAACGCAAGAGGCTACCGTTGCTTCACCTTGCGTGTGGCTAATGTCAAAACATTCTAAGCGTTCTGGGAGCGTTTCCAAATGCAAGGCTATGCATAAAGCTGCTAAGCGTTCACGATATTGATTGGGTTGGTGTTGTGCAATACTGATGTGGGCATTTTCAAGCGCCATTTCTACCCAACGTGCCCGTGTACCCCGCACTCGCGCATGTATATGCACTTGTCGTCCACGTTGCTGACTAACGACGCTGGCAATCACGCTCTGGTCTTCAATTTCTTGATTTAGAATAATTTCATTAGGTATATCACGATTGGGGGTTAAATAATATTGTGGTAAAAATGCGGCTAACAGATTTTGGGGCTCAGCCTCTTGAACATGCTCAGGAAAAAACGCACGATTTCCCACATGTCGCCCATCACGCACTGTCAACACCTGCACACACCCAACGCCTGTTCCCATGACAGCGGCAACAATATCAATATCCCCCCCTTCTGCAATAACATATTGATGTTCCTGTATTTTTTTTAAATGTTTAATTTGATCACGATATTTTGCCGCTTTTTCATATTCTAACAGCTCTTTAGCTGCGTTCATTTTTTCAACTAGAGTTGTAATCACCGCCTGACTTTTACCTTCCAAAAACCACACGGCATGTTGCACATCCGCCTGATAACCCGCCTCATCAATCAAACCAACACAAGGCGCAGTGCAGCGTTTAATTTGATATTGTAAACAGGGGCGCGAGCGATTGCGAAAAAAACTATCTTGACATTGCCGAATAGGAAATAATTTTTGTAAAAAATTTAAGGTTTCATGCACAGCGCGGACCTGTGGATAAGGTCCAAAAAAACGCCCTTGTTTACTTTTTTGAGGAGGATTTCGATACAAAGTTAAACGGGGAAAAGGGTGAGCAGACAAGTGAATATAAGGATAACTTTTATCATCACGTAGCAATATATTATAACGAGGTTGATAATTTTTAATGAGCGTATTTTCAAGAATCAACGCCTCGTTTTCTGTGTGTGTGACGGTGATTTCAATATTAGCAATCTGCGCCACCAAAGCACGGGTTTTAGCACCCTGCGAAGATTGCGTAAAATAACTTGCAACTCGTTTTTTAAGATTGCGTGCTTTACCTACATACAATACAGTGCCAGTATTGTTTAACATGCGGTATACGCCCGGTTTATTGGTGAGGGTAGCCAAAAAAATTTTAGGATTAAAGTTGCTCCAACACATTTCTATAGCACCGGTTCAATTCCCAATGCGATCAGTTGTGCGGCTAATCGTTCAGCTTTTTGTTTTGTCTCGTAATATCCGGGCAAGACAAAATCTTGATAAACTTTCTCATTAATCATCTCATCAGGAGATGGTTTGGTAAACAAGTCTTGAAACCGAAATTGAAAACCAGGTAACACCTTTGATTTGATAATGCCCCCTTTGAGTGGCTTGATGGGCGCGTAAACGCCTTGCGCATTCAAACGAAAAAATTGAGTACGCTTGGGCCGTCCATCCAAAATATAATATTCCTTAACCCCAGCTTCTGCATATTCCTGCTTTTTCGTGACAGTATCCCGTTCCATGATTTCAGTTGTCGAATCTGAAAGGGCTTCTATGCACATGTCATAAATGCCATGGTAGCTTTTATCATGGGGCAAAAGTGGTATAGGGTTATCATTGAGTACAATTCCTAAATCTGGGCGACGTACCTCGCTTTTTCCTATGAGCGAATAACGAAATGCCATTTCCAATGGAACGGATTGGGCAATGGGATTCGTTCTTAAATAATGTTCTAACAATTCAAAAAACCACTTATACGTTAAAATCGTTAAGACATCAGACACTGCTTTTTCCTCCAAATTACCATTATTCCATTCGTAAAATACATCAGGAGTATTGTAATATTTTTCCCAGTATTTTGCTTCAGAAATTTTGAGCGGGGAATAAGTGTGGTATTCTTGAGGGCTTCTGTGGTTTGAGGCTTGTAATGTTGTCATATTGTCTCCTAGTTTTCCCAAAGTGGTTTAAAAAAATATAAAAATGGATTTGTTACACGAATTCCGTTCTTATCATAAGGTTTTTTCAATGTTGCAACAATTTGTGTTGCTTTTTTAGGTTTTAACTTGTTTGAATAGTAATTTAATGACTTTGACAAGTCATCGTTACTATACTTGACTTCAATCAATTCTTCTAAAATGCCCTCTTTGATAATGGCAAAATCAACCTCCCTGCCTTCCTTATCACGAATATAACGTAATTCATAGCGATATCCTTCAAAATCTTCTAAATAATGCAATCTTTTCAGGAGGGTTGTTGCAATCAGGTTTTCAAATCGTGCACCAGGTTCATCTATTGTGTCAGCATTATCAAAAAAATACACTTTGGGCGGTTTCAAAATAGCGCGAGGTATGGATTGCGTATAAGGTAGTACTCGAAAAATTAAATACATCCGTTCAAGAATGTCCAACCAGGATTTTACCGTTTGTGGTGCAATTTGTAAATCTTGTGCCAAATTTGAAAAGACGATCAATCCACCGACTCGTGTCCGTAATAAATCCAAAAAAAGTGAAATGCCTTGTAAATTCTTGACGGATTCCAAATCACGAATATCTTCGCGCAAAACACGATCAAAACGTTCCCTTCTCCAACGCCGGCTTTCTCTTTCATCTGCCGTAAGAAATGGTTCTGGGAAACCGCCAATTGTCATCAAGCGATTAAAAATCTCTTGTTTATCAAGTTCGGGCGGCGCTTCGTCCAATGTGAAAGGATGAAGACGCCAATAATGATATCGTCCTAATAAAGAATCCCCACCACGACGATAAATATCAAGTCTAGCGGAACCGGTGATAAGGATAGCATGTTCATTTTCCATGACATCATAAATGCCCTTAATCCAGCTTTTCCAGCGGTGAAATTTATGAAGTTCATCGAATATGAGCAAATGATCATTATGTGACCATTTTTGTTGCAATATATCTTGGCGATCATCATCATAATCCCAATTAAAATAACGACCTTTATTATCTGCTGTAAAAAGCAGTTGTTTTGCCAAAGTTGTTTTGCCGACTTGTCGTGGTCCACCTATAAAGACCATTTTTTTCTGTAAATCTTGCTGGATGGCAGAAGTAATATATCTCATATGGCTATTTTAGTCCATGCTTAAAAATAGTCAAGTCTATTTTTAAGTACGCTTAAAAATAGCCCTGTTTTTTGGGGGAAGTTTTGTTCCAAAACCATGAATAACTACAAGGATTACTTTTAGAGGCTGTTTTGGAAAAAAATGAGAGAAGAC
>CAYFOB010000205.1:0-7171 GCA_964344525.1 uncultured Thiomargarita sp. | reverse complement strand
AAAAAAGTCTTAACTGGGGACATAGCGATTTTTGTAAGAGATGTTATACGTCATTCATTTCACAAATTACAAGTAGATATTTTAAAGGGTCATATTTCAAAAGACCATGTACATTTAATGGTATCTATTCCTCCTCAATTGACCATTAGCCGTTTAGTACAACGTGTTAAAGGTAAGTCATCCTATTTGGTGTTGTCTAAGTTCCCACAATTAAAAAAAGTCTATTGGGGCAGACATTTTTGGGCTAGAGGATATTTCGTCCTTCGTTAAGGTAATGTAACAGATGAAGTTATAAAAGCTTATATTGAAAATCAATCTCATGATGAAGATAATTTTCAAATTCAAGTTTAGCTCAGGAGGAGGCTTAAGCTGAAATTTAAATGGCTTTAGCCTTCGTCGCCCGCTTTAGCGGTTTTTGAAACCACCGGCCTTTAGCCGGTGGTTGTTCATTAATTTTACCATTAAAAACGATAATATAACAAAACTAAATTTGTTGTTCCTTCGAATGTATGATAAATACCCTGTTTCTATAATTTATTGATGGAACTTTATTTATAAATAAATATGAAAAAAAATATTAAAATCAAGTACTTAAAAAATACAATCAAAAAAATATCCCCCTCAAAAATTCATCAAAACCGTTGAGAGACAACACTCTATAGAGCGATAACCCTGAGGGCAAGCGCAAGTGAATGAAAATGGGGCGGGTGATGCAGCAAATCATTCTAATCAACGCTGTTTGTATGATCGTGGTGAGCCACGTCATACCAATACATATATAGCTTTTCAGATAAATAATTTTGGTAGGAGTCCAAACTTTAGTTTGGGAATATAGGAGTCCAATGACTCTTCCAAACTAAAGTTTGGACTCCGACCAAAATCTTTTTCTGGAATACTATAGACAAGCAACGCCTACGCCAGGTGCTGCAATCCGTTGTTTAAGTCTGAGTGTGACACCAACGACTTTTGCAGAAAATGCTGGAACAAATGCTGCAAAGGGCACGGTGACTCGCAATAATAGTAGTGGTCAGTTGACTGTGAATTTAAGGAGTAGTCATACCCATAAAGCCACGATGCCTGCAACAGTGACTTTTGCTGATGGGGAGAGCACCACAGATTTTTCAATAGATGCTGTAGACGATGACATTATTGGTAAAACACAAATCGTTGATTTTACGGTGAGTGCAGCAGGTTATGCTGATGTGACGACAAGTGTCACGATTACGGAAAATGATTTTCCACCGCCTGGCGTACCACAATTTGCCACAGACAGTGTCGAAGTTGAGGAATATGAGCAGAGTGTTACTCTCACTGTCAGTCGTGTTGATGGGAGTTATGGAGAGCTAACAGCGAAATATGCAACAGTAAATGGCACTGCTATTGAGGGCAAGGATTATGTCAGCGCTAATGGGACGCTAACTTGGGAAGATGGTGACAATGGTGATAAAACCTTAACAGTCACTATCATTCATGATGTTGAGCTTGAAGACGATGAAACTTTCACAGTCACTTTGTCTGATTTTGAGAATAATGAGTTAGATAAAGTCACAGTCATCATTAAAGATAACCCAAACGTCTTGCAATTTTCTGCCAGCAATTACAGTGTTAGTGAAAATCGCGAACAAGCCTGCATTCTCGTTACCCGCAATAATGCCAATAATGATGCCATTTCTGTGGACTATGGCACCAGCGATGACACTGCGATGGCAGATAATGACTATCGTGAAAGCATTGGAACTTTGAGCTGGGATGAGGGTGATTTCACTGATAAGCCGTTTACGATTGACATTATTAATGACATCGAAGCGGAAAAAAATGAAACACTTATCATCAGCTTAGGCAATGTGACAGGTGGCGCAAGTCTTGGTGAGCCAAATAGCGCTATCTTGACGATTCTTGATGATGAAAACAATAAACTGCCAGAATCAGCAACACTGAGAGCGCCCTTGGGTACAATCAATGATGATAGCCCAAATTATATATGGCAAGAAGTGACACCATCCAGCTGGTATTATTTGTGGATTAACGATGCCACAGACACACCTATTTTGAACCAATGGTATAAAGCCAGCGAAGTTTGTTGTGGTAACATTTGCCAAATGACACCAACAAAGAACCTAGAAGATGGAAAACACAGATGGTGGATACAAACATGGAATAGTGCCGGTTATGGGGAATGGAGTTCTGGCATGGATTTTACAGTAACGCTTACCAAGCCGCCAGCAGCCGAGCTCATTAAACCCAAAAAGATTATTTCTAAAACACCACGCTACACATGGAAAGCGGTTGACAATGCCTCCTGGTACTATCTCTGGATTAATGACTCCAAAGGTAAACGGTTTACTAAGTGGTATAGAGACTCTGAAGTTGATTGTGGCACGGGCATTTGCCAAATAGAGCTGACAGAAAGCTTAGAAAATGGCACTTATATTTGGTGGATACAAACTTGGAATCGTAAGGGTTATGGGGAATGGAGTGATGGCATGACATTTACCATTTTGCCAGCACCCACGCTCATTGAACCTACAGGAATAATTTATAATAAAACACCAGTTTATAAATGGAATGCTGTTGAAACTGCTACCTGGTATTACCTTTGGGTTAATGACTCCAAAGGCGAGCGGTTTACCAAATGGTATGAAGCCTCTGAGGTTGGTTGTAGTGATGGCACAGGTATCTGCCAAATAGAGATGCCAGAAAGCTTAGAAAATGGCAATCATACTTGGTGGATACAAGCATGGAATAGTGCTGGGTATGGTCCATGGAGTGATGGCATGACATTCAACGTCGCCATTCTGCCGCCACTGGCTGCTGAGCTTATTGAACCCAATGGGACAATTAACGAGCAAACACCGATTTATAAGTGGCATGCCGTTAATACGTCCACATGGTACTACCTCTGGATTAATGACTCCAAAGGCAAGCGCTTTGAAAAGTGGTACACAGCCAATGAGGTGGGTTGTGGCGAAGGGACTGGTACCTGCCAGATAGAGCCTACAGAAAACCTAGCAAATGGAAATTATACGTGGTGGGTGCAGACTTGGAATGATGTCGGTTATGGTCCTTGGAGTCAGGCAATGCCGTTTGATGTTCAATGAGCTCATACACTTGAAATTTTGAAAAAAAAAGCCCTTTGTCATTGTGACAAAGGGCTTTTTTCATTATTACCACCAAATTCAGTTAGTAACTGATGTTACGCACTCATGTTCCATAAGCCAATACGCCTAGGGCTAAAGCCCAAGGCTAAAAGCTCAAGTCGGCTAAAGCCGACTAAAAATCTTGAGCTGTTAGTCGGCTTTAGCCTCCTATAGCTTTTAGCCTCAGAATTTATTCTGAGGCGGAAGGTGGTTGCGTAACATCAGTTAGTAACAATCCGTTTATTTCCTGAAAAAAGTTGTACTATACTATGTGTACAATCATAAGTATTATGAGCGAAAAATCTTTTAAAAATGAGTTGATAAATAGGTAAACATGGGCTACATGTCAGCTGGTGCAAGTCTTGGTGAATTTAAAACGGTGGTAATTTTTGAAGGCATGCGTACATTATCAGCCAATCCGATTTTTTGAAAAAATCGGATTTCTCATTGCGTTTGATTTATTCGTTAATTTCTTAATTCGTTGTACTGATGCCTATCTATAAATAAGGACTCCGATAATAATGAAAGTTAATTTGTTACAAATCAAAGCATTTCGTGGCATTAAACAACTTGAGCTAACGTTTTCTCCTCGTACCACCGTATTTGTGGGCATTAATGGTGTTGGAAAAACTGCAATACTTGATTGTTTAGCGATTTTGCTATCTCATTTGACTCATAAGATGGGCGCTACACAAGAGTTTCTTTATAAAGAATCTGATATTTACAATGGCGCGAGCAAAACACACAATCAAATTACAATCTCAAGACATGGGCAAAAAACCTCATGGACAAGCATCAGTCGCAGAAATGGTAAACAGATTTCTTTTGCACTAGAACAAGAAAATCAACTAGATGCAATTGTCGAAAATGTGTACTCAAATTTGGCTAAAAATCCAAATGCGGCTATTCCTTTAGTCGTCTATTATCCTGTTAATAGGGCAGTGTTTGAAGTGGATATTTCCTTGAATATCACAGAAAAACCAGATTTTCACCAATTAACGGCTTTAGAAGGTACTAGCCAAAATACAAATTTCCAATTTTTTTTTGAATGGTTTCGTAATCGAGAAGATATTGAAAATGAACACATTCGAAATGAAAGTGGATATCGTGATAGACAGCTTGAGGCAGTGAGACAAGCCATTCAATCACTTATGCCTGGCTACACAGATTTACGTGTACGCCGCTTACCTTTGCGTATGACTTTAAGCAAACAAAAACAAGAATTAATTGTCAACCAATTATCTGAAGGAGAAAAATGTTTACTGGCATTAACCGGTGATTTAGTAAGGCGTTTAGCCATTGCTAATCCAGCTTTAAAAAATCCGCTTGAAGGCGAAGCGATTGTTTTGATTGATGAAATAGATTTACATCTACATCCACAATGGCAACGCACTGTTATTCCAAAATTGGAAAAAACCTTTCCTCATTGCCAATTTATTGTTACCACGCACTCACCACAAGTCATTAGTGAAGTTCAACGACAAAATCATCTGTATTTTTTACGTACAACAGAAGAAGACATCGTTATAGAACAAATAAAAAATGCTTATGGCAAAGAGACTAATTTTATATTAGAAGTTTTTATGGAAACGGGGGAGCGCCCTGAAAATATAAAAAAGGACATTGAGGCTTTGTCTGAATTAATTGATGCGAACAAGCTAGACGATGCACGGATATTACTCCAGCAATTAAGGGACAAGCTTGGCAACGATGAACCTGCATTACTTGGTGCCGAAGTACTTATTCAGCGAAAGGAGATTATTAAGCGATGAAATACATTCAAAAAGGACAAGAATTTACCCAATGGAAAAAGACAAAACCAAAAAAATATCAATCCAAGGATTGGAAAAAGCTTAATCCCTTACCAAAAAAAGCTTTACATGATGCCCTTTTAACGGAACAAGGTTATATTTGTTGCTATTGTGAGCGTGCTATTACCAAAAATAATAGCCACATAGAACATTTTGTGCCTAAAAAAGGAGTAAATGCTGATTCAAATTTAACTTTTGAATATCACAATTTATTGTGTTCATGCGATGGCAATGCCAGTGAAAATCAAGGCTTAACGCATTGTGGCATTAGAAAAGATGATTGGTTTGATGCTGGTCTAATGGTTTCTCCCTTAAATAAAGATTGTGCAGACTTTTTTTGTTATAGCACCACAGGCAAAATACTGCCGACTTCTGTACCTGAAAAACAAAAGGCTGCTGAGGAAACCATTAATCGGTGTAACCTCAATCATCCCATGCTCAAAAAAATGCGTCATGAGGTGTTAAAACGTATCACACTACAAAGTTTAACGGATAACAAGTCTCAATTATTAGATAACCTGACTCAAGAGGAAATCTCTCAACTTATACAAAGTTATTCACAACCAGATATACAAGGTAAATACACGCCTTTTTGTACAGCTATTATTTATTTCCTTTCGACTTATTTTTAAATGTACTTATGAAAAACAGATGGTGGAAAAGCGGGCAACCGTGGATATGGATAACAGCCGGCGCCTTAGCACTGGTTGCCGTTGCAGATTTTCGGTACCGTTTTGATGGTGTTACTCATGTCTGTTTTTGTCACACCATTTGGCGTAGTGGCAGCCGTTTATTTGCATGAATATGCACGCCAAGGACCATTGGTGCGTTTAATACGAATTGCCGTTAATAACCTTGCGGGTGTGCCTTCAATCGTTTACGGCGTTTTTGGATTAGGATTTTTTGTCTATTTCCTGGGTGGCAATTTAGATGCTTTGTTCTTTCCTGAATCCTTACCAGCGCCTACTTTTGGTACACCAGGTATTTTATGGTCATCCATTACCTTAGCTTTACTCACCCTACCGGTGGTTATTGTTGCAACAGAGGAGGGATTGGCACGCATACCACGCAGCTTGCGCGAAGGTAGCTTAGCTTTAGGCGCTACTCAAGCCGAAACCATTTGGCGTGTGATACTACCAATGGCCAGCCCAGCGTTGATGACTGGTATGATTCTTGCTGTTGCACGCGCAGCTGGAGAAGTGGCTCCGCTCATGCTGGTTGGTGTTGTCAAACTAGCGCCAAGCTTACCGCTGGACGGTAATTTTCCCTATTTACACTTAGAACGTAAATTTATGCACTTGGGTTTTCATATTTATGATGTTGGTTTTCAAAGTCCGAATGTCGAAGCGGCTCGTCCCTTAGTGTATGCTACCGCCTTATTATTGGTTGTGGTCATCCTTTTACTGAATTTGACGGCCATCAGATTACGTAACAGATTACGTGAAAAATATAGAGCACTGGAACAATGAATCAATCTGAAAACAAAAAAACGACATTGCAAGTTAAAAACTTGAATTTGTATTACGGCGAAGAACGTGCCTTAAAAGACATCAATTTTGAGATTCAAAACAAACAAGTGACAGCATTTATTGGTCCCAGCGGTTGTGGTAAGTCAACACTTTTACGTTGTTTTAACCGAATGAATGATTTGATTGATTCTGTCCGCATTGAGGGTGAAATACAACTGGATGGTGACAATATTTATGACAAAGAAGTCAATGTCACCCAACTGCGCCAACGCATCGGCATGGTTTTTCAAAAACCTAATCCTTTTCCAATGTCAATTTTTGAAAATGTTGCCTATGGGCTACGCATACAAGGTGTCAACAAACGCCGTCTCTTAGCGGAAAAGGTAGAATGGGCGTTAAAAGGCGCAGCATTATGGAATGAAGTGAAAGATCGTTTAAATCAAAATGCCCTGGGATTGTCTGGTGGACAACAACAACGACTCGTTATTGCTCGCTCCATAGCGGTGGAACCTAAAGTGGTATTGCTTGATGAACCCGCATCCGCTTTAGACCCAATTTCAACGCTAAAAATTGAAGAACTGATTAACGAGCTAAAATCACAATATACAATATTAATTGTTACCCACAACATGCAACAAGCCGCCCGTGTTTCTGATTATACAGCATTTATGTACTTGGGTGAATTAATTGAATTTGATGACACTAACACAATTTTTACTAATCCTGAACAAAAATTGACTGAGGATTATATTAC
>CAYFOB010000204.1:4165-7172 GCA_964344525.1 uncultured Thiomargarita sp. | reverse complement strand
GTTTTCTGAAAAAGACTTTTCATTTTTTCCAAAACAGCCTCTAAAGTATTACATTTTCTACACGCATTGGCACTGGGATCATATTTTAGGGCTTACTTTATCTCCTCCCACATTTATTAATCAGATTCCTATGTATCTTTTTGGTCCACATGACACAGGGATTGGACCTAAAGAAATGGTGCAATATATTTTTAAGCGTCCATTTTTCCCTGTTGATTCAGGCAAATTTCTTCATAAAATGTCATTTAAGACACTTTATGATTATGACGTAAATGTGATTGTGGCACATCCACAAGGAGGATTTGTCACTTTAAGGCTAGAAAAGTTTAATGTTATATCAAGTAATAAAAAGCTTGTGCCCATTAGGAGTAAAAGTTATCCATTGGAGGAATGTATGGTCGTTCGTATGGTGCAAACAAATCATGGCAATTCTAATTGTATTTCTTATAGGTTTGAGGAAATGCCGACGGGTAAAGTGTTTGTATTTTGTACGGATCACGAAGATATTCCATTTCCCTCAATGGATTTGAAACGCCATTTATCTAATGCAGATTTGCTGATTATGGACGCTCAATATACAGATGCTCAATACCACGATGATGCATTTTGTACGGCTGGATTTGGACACGGCACACCGTTTGGTTGTGTAAAGCAAGGACTCATTTGTAATGCAAAACGGTTAGGATTTACACACCATAATCCGCAAAGTGCTGATGAATTTCTTGAAAAATGCATCTTACCTGAAGGTATCAAAGCTATCGAAAAAATAAAAACTCACACCAATTTGCTTAAAAATCCTGATGAGGTGGTATTAACTAGCAAGGATATGTTCCTTTGTTATGATAATGCGGAGTATACGGTGTAACGACAGGAAATAACTTTCATAAGTCACAACTGTCAGGTTTTGAAAACCTGACAGATCTTTCGTTTTTTTTCGTTTTTAATCCAAAAGTTCTATGTTATATTCAACACAACATTTTCTCACCTCGTCCCTTGCAGACGGTGATATAAAAATACTCAAAAAAAAGTACAACTTCTTTTCAAAGTTGTACTAAACTGATAGGTGGCAAGAACATCAATTATTCTAAATTGACATCATCTGCATAAGAATAGATTTCTATGCCTAAATTTTCGGCAACAGGTTTCGCATTAGGACTAACCATTGGTGAAATCACAATTCTTCTATTGGCGTGACGATTGTGTTTTTGTTCATAAAAACGCACTTTTTTCTCAAAAATGTACATTTCTGATTTACTCATGGCGGATTTGATTTCACAAATTATTAAGACTCCATTTTTGATAATAAGGTCTAATTCAACCTCTTCTGGACGTCCAAATACGACACCTTCTTCATCCTTTTCAATCACATGGCTAACTTGGATCTCCGCTAAATCTCTTAAAATGCCAGCAAGTCCGTTTCTAAACGAGGCTTCGGATTGTAATCCCCAACGGGCACCGAGAGCACCAATTGTACTCTCATATTTTCTATCCAAGTTTTGAATAGCAGTGGTCAATTGCCTTTGATTTTCCGCCCATTTTTCCTCCCATTTCCGTTGATTTTCTTCCCATTTCCGCTGGTTCTCTTCCCACTTTTTGTTGTCTTGTTCGATCTTTTGATCTAAGCGTTGTTCCAAATGGGTGATCGCAGTGGTAAGCGCCACTATTTGCTTGTGGTTATCCTCCCACTTTCTGTTGTCTTGTTCGATCTTTTGATCTAAGCGTTGCTCCAAGTTGGCAATTTTCGTGGTAAGCGCCACGAGTTGTTTTTGGGTATCTTCCCACTTTTTGCTGTCTTTATCCATCAAACGCTTTAACTGCCCCATTATTTGATCAAAACGATTATCAGTTTCAGTTCGATCAGCAAATTGGTTACGACTGATTTCAAGTACAGCTTCCCTAAAGCTCGAATCTTTTCGCATAAGAACGGGTAATTCATTTAAAATCATCTGTCTTAATTGTTGAGATTCCATAGAACTCTACTCCTATTTTTTATATTTGATTTATCCCTACTCAGAGAATAATTACTGTAATATTCATTATAACTAATCTCTATCGTTATTTAAACATTCAAAATTTAGGGCGAAAATTTTACTTTGAACCATAACAAATTGATGCAATTACCCTTCTTTCAACAAGGATATATTTTTTATCCTAAATCACACCTTGTATATAATAGCCATTGTATGTTTTGATAATGTTTTTTTTGATCAACATGGTGCATTTATATGAGCTCACAACAACAAGCATTAACAATCAGTTGCGAATTTTTTCCGCCGCGCACAGAAAAAGGTGTGCTAAAATTGCACAAAACTCGTGAACAATTGCAAGTGTTACAGCCCGCTTTTTTTTCTGTGACGTTTGGTGCTGGTGGCTCGACACAGGAAAAAACTTTTGAAACCGTCGTTGAAATTCAAAAGCAATCTGATTTTGATGCGGCACCCCATTTGTCTTGTATTGGTAGCACCCGTGAAAAGATTCTTAAATTATTACAAGATTATCAAGCCCACGGCATTCGACGCATTGTTGCTTTGCGGGGGGATAAGCCCTCAGGATGGGCGGGGCCAACCGGGGAATTGAGCTATGCCAATGAATTGGTTGAGTTTATTCGCGCAGAAACAGGCACGCATTTTCATATCGAAGTGGCTGCTTATCCCGAATTTCATCCACAGGCTCGTAGTGCTAAGGAGGATTTGGATTATTTCAAACAAAAGGTGGAAGCGGGTGCCAATAGTGCCATCACACAGTATTTTTATAATGCTGATGCCTATTTTCGCTTTGTAGACAATTGCATGAAACGCGGGATTAATATTCCTATTGTGCCAGGGATTATGCCAATCGGCAATTATGAACAATTGGCGCGTTTTTCCGATACCTGCGGCGCAGAAATTCCACGTTGGTTGCGTGGGTATCTTAAAGATTTTGGGGATGACAAAGAGGCGTTGCAAGCTTTTGGCGTAGATATGGTAACAAAATTATGCGAACGTTTAATAGCGGGCGGGGCGCCAGG